>CAMLEL010000172.1 GCA_946478935.1 uncultured Armatimonadota bacterium | reverse complement strand
ACTTGCCGTTCAGAAAGACCCCAATATAACCGCCCGTGGGAATGCTGTTCTTGGGGATCAGCACGTGCACTTTTTCGCGCACTTTCGAGCCGTCTGCGGGTCGTACGATCGTGAACGGGGCCTGGGCAATTGCCGCCACCGCCGCCGCCACGACAACGAGAGTTACCAACGTTCGCTTCATTCAGAATCCTCCGAGCAGCCCAAAAGGGACACTCGATCCAGTAAGCATTATGACGTCCGTTTCTCGGGCGAGGTCACATCTGCGAGAAGGATTCTGCAATTTCTGATTCACTTGTCCTCGGGGCGAGCAGTCCTATACGCCTGTCCACTATAATAGAGATGCTTATGCCCGCCATTCTCGACCTAGATACCCTCAACCCAGAGCAGCGCGAAGCGGTCGAATGGCCAGGTGGCCCTCTGCTGATTTTCGCGGGCGCCGGGTCGGGCAAGACTCGAGTCATCACCCATCGTATCGCCCGGCTTATCCAAGATGGCGTTCCTGCGAGCCGGATTTTGGCCGTAACGTTCACCAATAAAGCGGCTCGGGAGATGAAGGAGCGAATCCAGCATCTGGTGGGGGATCGTGCGAGCGCGATGTGGATCGGCACATTTCACAGCCTTTGCGCCCGGATGCTCCGAATCGACGGCAAAGCGATCGGAATCGATCAAAACTTCGTGATTTATGACGACGGCGACCAAGTCTCGCTGATCCGAGAGATTTTCAAGGCAAAGAATATCGACGACAAGTCCATCCAGCCCCGGGCGATTCTCAACGAGATCTCGAGTGCGAAAGAAAAACTCTTGACTCCGGAGAAGTATTCAGACCGAGCGACCGGGTTTTTCGAAAGAATCGCGGCGGAGGTTTATCGGAGCTATAACGTCCTGCTTCAAAAGGCCAACGCGCTGGATTTCGACGACATTCTGTTTTACACGGTCCGCCTATTGGAGCAGCGCGAGGACGTTCGAGAAAAGTACCAAGAGCGGTTCCTTCACGTGTTGGTCGATGAGTATCAGGACGTCAACTATGCCCAGTATCAGATCGTGCACCTGATATCGGGACGTCACCGCAACGTGGTCGTGGTCGGAGACGATGACCAGTCAATTTATGCCTGGCGTGGTGCGGATGTCAGCCTCATTCTGCGGTTTGGTTCGGATCACCCTGATGCGAAGATCGTAAAGCTTGAGCGCAACTACCGCTCCACAAAGAATATTCTCGCGGGGGCGAATGCGGTCATCGAGAAGAATCGGGGGCGAGCCAATAAGCAGCTCTGGACGGATAACGACGAGGGTTCCCCGATTACCTTGACCCAGGCGGGGACCGAGCAGGATGAGGCGATGCTGGTGGCAGATGCCATCCTGAAGGACGTTCGGACCGGCCGTCGCAAGTATGGCGACTTTGCGGTTCTCTATCGAACGAACGCTCAGTCACGCGTGGTGGAAGAAGCGTTTTTGACCATGCGAATTCCACACATGCTCATTGGCGGTGTTCGGTTCTATGAGCGAAAAGAGATCAAGGACATGCTGTCGTACCTCAGGCTGGTGTTCAACACTCGCGACGACGTTGCGGTGAGACGTGTCTTGAACCTGCCTCCACGGGGGATTGGACCGGGAGCCTTGAGCTCGATCGAATCCTGGGCAAACGAAAGGGGGTTCCCCCTGTTCAACGCGCTGCAGGATCAGGAAGTGCAGTCCAGCCTTCAAAAGAAGACTGGAAGCGGCGTGCGAGCCTTTGTAGGAGCCATTCAAGAAGCTGCGGAATTGTCAGAGCAAGGACCGGTGACTCCGGTCCTCAAGTCCCTGCTTGTGAATTCCGGCTATCTTGACATGCTGAAGTCTGAGCGTTCGGAAGAGAGCATTTCGCGCCTGGAAAACCTTCAGGAGTTCACCAATGTGACTGCCGAATACGACGCCAGCACTGAGTCTCCATCGCTGGGTGGATTCCTAGAAAGTGTTTCGCTGGTGGCTGACGTCGACAACCTTGCCGAGGGTGGCGATGCCGTAACGCTGATGACCCTGCACTCGGCGAAGGGACTTGAATTCCCAGTGGTGTATCTGGTGGGTTTGGAGGAGGGCGTTTTTCCGCATTCGCGGTCGCTTACGTCCGATTCAGAATTGGAAGAGGAGCGTCGGCTTTGCTATGTGGGCATGACGCGAGCAAGGGAAGAATTGCATCTTGTTCATGCGCATCGGCGGTCACTCTATGGTCAGCCCAACTTCAACCGCCGGTCGCGCTTTTTGGACGACATTCCAAACGAGATTATCGACACGATCTCCCATTCTGGCTACGCCATGCCGGAGGATCGGCGAGGAATGTATCACGAGCGATCCGGCACCTATTCTCACTCCCCGGCCCCTCAATCGAGCATCTTGGAACCAAAAGCTCCGCTTCGCAGCCCCAGCTACAAGGCTCCATTTGAGGTCGGGCAGCGTGTGCGCCATGCCAAATTCGGTATTGGTGTGGTGGTGGCCTGCAACCCGATCCGGAACGACAGCGAGGTTACGGTTGCTTTTCCTGGCGTCGTCGGAGTCAAGAAGCTTGCCCAATCCTTTGCCAAACTTGAGGCCGTCACGTGAACCGTTGGGCGGTTTGCTTGTCAGCCCTGATGCTCGGCGGCTGCGGTCGCGGTCCAGATCTGATGCCGATGGAAGTTGGCCGGCGATGGCAGTTTGCGGTGTCGACCCAATTTCAGCAGTATCTCGCCGATATGACGGTGTCCCGAGAGGCTTCAGTAGCGGGTCACAAGGGCTTCGTACTGCTTGGCGCAACGGGCGAGTGCCGGCTGGCCTGGGTGAACGGGAGGCTGTTGGCGGAGCGTATTTCCAACACGAGGTTCGAGCCACCGATTCCGCTGGTCGTCCAATCAGAAGACCGTGAACGCGTCGCTTGGAAGGGCGTCGTGCAAGGGAACTGGGGAAGGTTCGAGGCAACGGCAAGCCTAAACCAGGTGATGACGGAAAAGGAGATCAGTGGAAGCAAGACGCGGGTGGCAAAATCCGATTTGGTCATTCTGAATTCGAAGGGGCCAAGCATTCGGCTGGAGACACTTTTTGAACCGAACGTGGGCATTGCCCAGCAGCAACAGTGGATTGGCTCGAATTCTGTGCTCAAGCTAACTCGACAAAGCTGATCCTGAACAAAGACGTCGGCAAATCAGTAACAATCCGGATCATCGGATGGAGTCAATGGAACAACCTGCATTGTTGGAAGGTCCCCGGCCTGTAACCATTAAAGAGGTTCGATCGAACCCCAAGGTTCGAAAACTCATCGACGGCGCGAACGAAGTCATGCGTGCGATGGGCTATACCGAACATGGCCATCGGCACGTTGGGGTCGTCTCCAGCATTACCCGCTATATCATGGAGGGGCTCAATCTGCCAGCCCGAGAAGTGGAATTGGGTCAGATCGCGGGCTACCTGCATGACATCGGCAATGTCATCAATCGGATCAATCACCCGATGACCGGCGCAAACATCGCTTTTACAATCCTCAATGAGATGGGAATGGACCCGGCGGAGATTGCGCCGATACTTGGAGCGATCGGCAATCACGAAGAGTTGGCTGGCGCGCCGATCTCGAATATGTCCGCAGCGCTGATCATTGCGGATAAGAGCGACGTCCATTACAGCCGAGTCCAGAATCCAATCATCGAGACGTTCGACATTCATGACCGGGTGAACTATGCAGTTCAAAAGAGTCGGGTTGAGATGAGACCCGAAGAACACGTGATCGAACTGACGCTCGATGTGGACACCAAGCAGGCGACGGTGATGGAGTATTTCGAAATCTTCTTGAGCCGGATGGTCATGTGTCGCCGATCCGCTGAAGTGCTGGGATATAAGTTTGCACTGAGCGTGAACGGTACCTACCTGGAGTAGCAAAGTGGGTCACGGTGACCTTGGAGGGGCAGAAGTGGTATCCTCTGCATTCACCAAAACTGGCTCGCTGTTCCGGCTGGCCGACGGCCTTCCCGGAATCCACAGCCCATAGTGAGCAAATATGAGCAAGAAATACGAAGCGTTTTATATCGTCAAGCCTGACCTGAACGACGGTGAAGTTGGCAAGATTTCCGACCACTTCAAGGGCATTGTCGAAAACCACGGTGGGACCGTGGAGAAATCCGGCAAATGGGATAAAAGGAAATTGGCCTATGAGGTCGAAGGATTCAAAGAAGGAAATTACATCCTGATGAACTTCGAGGCTCCCGCCGAACTTCCGGCAGAATTGAGTCGCCTGATGCGCATCAGCGACGATATCATCCGACACAGAATCTATAAGCTCGAGGACTGAAATGGTCAATAGCGTTGTACTTATCGGCCGGTTAACCCGCGATCCCGAACTCCGAACGACTACGACAGGCAAGAATGTCTGCTCGTTTTCGATCGCCGTGCAAAAACGGATCAAGCCGCAAGACGGCTCGCCAGACGCCGACTTCTTTAACATCGTCGCATGGAACAAGGATGCGGACTATGTGGTGAACTATCTCACCAAAGGTCGCTTGGTCGCTGTCGAAGGTCGACTACAGGCTCGCAAGTACACCGCAAGCGATGGTTCGAATCGTGAAGTCGTGGAGATCGTCGCCAACAGCGTGCAAGGGTTGGACCGTCCCAAGGACGACCATGGAGATGGATCCCGACCGACCGCGGGCGCAGCGGTTGCGGCTGCGCCTGCAGCCGACGAATACGATCCATTTGCGGACGAGTAGTCTTCCTTTAACTCTTCTACCGGGCTCGGGAACGAAGTTCTTGAGCCCTTTTTTACGTTAGCCATACCCAATCGATCCAATTCTGCGCGAAGATGGAACAGGGCTATACCGATGCTCTGTCCATATTCCCGTTGGCCGGAAGGCAACGGACATTTAAGGAGAAAACAGTTGGCAAATATCGCTGATGTAGAAGGAATTGGAGCTGCCTTTGCAGCAAAGCTTGAGGGAGCCGGTGTAAAGACGGTAGAGGGTCTATTGGAAAAGGGTGCCAGCCCGAAAGGACGTGACGATCTCGCTACGCAGAGTGGGCTGAGCGCGGCTCAGATTTTGGAATGGGTGAACCGGGCGGATCTGGCCCGAATCAAGGGCATCGGCTCGGAGTTTGCCGATCTCTTGGAAGCAGCTGGAGTGGACACCGTTCCTGAACTGGCGCAGCGAAATGGTGCGAATTTGGCAGCCAAAATGGCCGAATTGAACGAATCCAAAAACATCGTTCGGCGCGTCCCGACTGAGTCGGAGGTCGACGGCTGGGTAAGTCAGGCAAAAGAACTTCCCCAGATCGTTACCTACTAAGAACTCCAGTCTTATGGGATGCGGTTTCCGCATCCCAAACCGCTACTTAACCTTTGAAAGCTCGTCCTTTAACGTATTAATCGAGTCGATGTTTTCAGGATCGACGCCGTTAAGAGCAGCCAGATAAATCGATACGAAGTCGCCAAAGAATGTCAGGCTGAGCATCTTCTCAAGAAGGTTGTCTCCCAGTGCTTGTACATGGCGGTATTCGGCAGTCGAACCGACCAGGCGCTCGGTAACCGCAGAACGCGTCTTCATCTTTTCGCTCTCCGATCCGTCCATCAACGTGATCATCACCCATTTTGCGACGCCCTGATTCATTGCGCCGACCCATCCCAGGATCTCGTTATGGTTTAGCTCCGGGTAACTATTTGGAAAGGCGAGGTTCTTGGCGTTCTCGTTGATCTGACCTTTCCAGCGATTTGCGATCGCACCCTGCCACAGACCCAGCCCATAGATGACTGCCAGCTTGCCGAACATGGTTTCGGCCAGCTCTTTCGTTGGATTGTTGTCGAACGGAGTTTCAACGGTCCAATCTTTTGAGCA
>CAMLEL010000171.1 GCA_946478935.1 uncultured Armatimonadota bacterium | reverse complement strand
GTCTTTAGAAATGGCGAATAGCATCACGTGCGAACCTTTGAATCTGCCAGTAGTACGCTACGAACTCGATGCGAAGTTCCGGCATCTAGTCGAATTCTACACTTTTGCTGGGTATTTGTGTCGAAACCGTCAGGCGAGGATTCCTGCCATAGCGGCATCCATCACAAGCGTGGCGTTGCCGTTGCCCAATACTCTGCGATGAGCTTCGATTAACTCCGTTCGTGCCGCCGACCAATCGGGCTGAGAGCACTTGATGGCGATGATCAGCAGCTCCAACGCTTCGGCGTTGGCTGCGCGAGCATTCGAATCGGTAGCCTTTTGAATGGCGTCGGCGATTGACTTCAAACGTTCGGAGGCTCCGAGAGCTTCAGCTGGGGACATCCCCCGCATAGAATTGGCCAAATCCCATAGATCGGTGCATTGTGATTCGATTCGCGTGAGCTGTTCGGCGCGCCCCGGGGCGCCTTCCGCAAGCTTCCACAAGAGGTCGGTGCGGTTGGATGTTGGCGTCTCGCACGATACTGATAAACAGCGGGACCGAATCGTGGGCGGTAGTGATCCAATGCTGGTGGTGGTCAGGACGAACCTGGCGTACTCATGAGGCTCTTCCAACGACTTGAGAAGGACGTTGGCTGCTCCAACGGGCATCCGATCCACATCCTCGATCAAGACCACTTTTCGTTTGGAAATGAGTGGTGGGGTCCGCAGGAACACCAAGACGGGAACTCCTGGCACATCCTCAGCTTTTGCGGAAGGAGTCAATGAAGCTTCTTTGATGACTCGGCTGGGGCCAAGGGGAGCTACCTTGAGGAAGTCGGGATTCTTGCCTGAATCAAACGATTTGACGGCTTGGCTTTCGTCATCTCCGCCCCCGATCCAGTTGCGCGCCAAATTGTGCGCGAATGAGAACTTGCCACTGCCGCGCTTCCCATAGATCAGCACCGAATGTACGGCGCTCTCTTGTCTAGCGATGGCAGCGATGACTCGACCGGCGGCACCGCCTGTCTCAGAATCGCTCAAAATTCTCCACGTCGAGAACAAACACAACCGCACCGCCCACTGGAACCTTCACGGGACTGGGGATGAATGCTCCGGGCGGGGCAGCCTCAAAAGGCATGACGTTGACGAGCTGTTCGCGGGATTGGCAGTTCTGCCCGATGACTTTCTTCAGCGTGGGCAAGTCGGCCTCATCCACGCCAATCAAGAACGTGGTGTTTCCTTCCCGAAGAAATCCACCGGTGGAGCCGATGATGGTGAACTTGAATCCGGCTTTGACCAACTCGTCCGTGATCTTATTCTTGTCCCGATTGTGGACGATGCACACGACCAGCTTCACACCTTGATTATAGCGAACCTGAGGATTTCACTCGGTCGCAAAAAAGAAAAGCCCCGGAGCATGGCTCCGGGGCTTGTTGAGTTCAGCTTACTGGCAGCCGACCTTGAATGGATCCCACATGGAATCCTTCTTGGTGAGGGAAGGAGCCTCGTTCACAACTTTCTTCCAATCGAAGGTCTTCGTGCTGGTGTCAGCGCGGACCACGTTCAATTGGCCGCTGTATCGGGCCTGAATGAGCTTCTCGGCTTCCGCGTCGGTCGGAGGTCCGCCCGGTCGGAAGTAGGTGGAGTTGCCAAGGCTCTTCCAATAGAACGGGTACGTGCTGGTGGTCGGATCGAACGTCTGACCCATCAAACGGCACACGTTGCGCGGGAGCACATTGTAGTAGCTGGCATCCACGATCATCAACGTGTTGGAGACGTCTTCGATCGATGTTGCTGAAGGAGGAGCGCCAACCGGAACAAACATGTAGTTGTTCACGCCGTAGGAGTTCTGGCCGCCATAGCTCTGGAAGGCAGCCGTGTCGGTGGACTGACCGGTCGGATCGTAACCGACCCAAGCGATCGGATTGGTTGGAGCCTTCCAGATGTCATCGTTCTTCACGTAGGGATCGAGAAGCTGGTTGAAGAAGACTCGGGTGCGGGCATTCGCGCCGAAGACGCTGTCCGCAAAAGCTGCACCCCGTGCTGCGACCGTCTTGGTGTAATGCGGGTTGGTGCCGTTGACGCGGTATGGGAAATACACGTCATCGTAGTCGGCGAGGTAGATCTGGGAGGCCGTTCCAATCTGCTTGACCTGCGAGAGTCCGGCAGACTTCTTCGCCGAAAGCTTGGCTTGGGCGAAAACTGGGAAGAGGATGGCCGCGAGGATCGCGATAATTGCGATCACGACGAGAAGCTCGATGAGAGTAAAGGCTCGCTTCAAAGTGTTTTGTGTGCTCCGTAGGATTTGGGGATTGGCATAAGAAAAGCGACCCCACTGGGATCGCCAAATCATTGCTGCTTGACGAGATTGTGCAACATTCGGGCCGCAAAATGCCACTTTCCGAATGCCCGCAATAATGATGGTTTCTGGTTTCGAATTGTTCCAAATTTGGCCAGGGACCTATCTGGCCCTGGCCGTTTTGAATCAATTCCCCTGTTTATACGCCTCGTTTCGCTTTTTTTCTTCTTCGAGCTCTTTTCCGCGTCCAGATTTGATCATCGCCTTCTCGTACGAGTCCTGGGAGAATTCGATTTGATTCTTCTCAACGTCCGCCGCAGACACTTCCGAGTCAGTGCAACCGCCGAGTATCGCTGCCGCAGCGAAGAATCCAACCATGTACTTCACGATCCCAGGCCCCACATGGGGTAGTTGATGTTCGTGTTTGGTTGAATGAATCCCAGGTTCCCGCTGCTCAGAAAGACGCAGTCGTTCTGGAAGGTCCAGCCGGTGGCCGGTCCGCCGCTAACGCCCAAGTATTCCAACTTTGAAGGAGTCCGCGAAAGGAATCGACCAGCGGGCATGAACTTTGCGCTGCCATCCGTGAACGAGCAGGTGACGCCACCCGAAGGAATCTTCGAGCCGTCGGGCTCCGTTCCGCTCGTACCGTTGATACAATCCGTCACGCTGCCCTTCATCAGCTTGTACCGCCAAAACTCTCGAATGGCGGGCGGATAGATCGTGACGGTAGGAGTGACTCCCTGAGAATCCACGGAACCGCCCGGGATCATCGGGACGTTTGCGTTTGGAATCTCCGCTACGATCATTGCCTCGGAAGGAGACGGGATCGAAGTCGTCGTGCCTCCAAGCCAACTGTTTCTAACCTGACGGGAAAAGGTTGCCGATCGGTTGTAGGTGTCGAGCTGGCCAGTGATCGCGGTGTTCAACGCGAATCCGCCAACAATCTGCCCGCTGTCTGACCACTGCCGGTTAGGTGCTGTGCCCGTATTCAGCTTCTGGCGCATAGGGTGCTCAAACAAGTCCACGTTTTTGATGTATGGGAGCACCCACTTCTGCCAAGCGAACGCATTCACACGGTTGTAGAATCCCGGGGAGGTGCACCCAACTCCCGTAGGGTTGAACGGACTGTTCCGCAACGCTGGATTCAGGGATGAATTGGCGATGCAGTCGTCGTTCCGGGGATAGGTGTCGTCGTAGTCCGCCGTGTAGAGCAGGATGCCCAGACCAATTTGCTTGGCATTGCTGATCGATACGGTCTTTTTTGCCGCGGCTTTTGCCTGGGCAAAAACGGGGAATAGGATGGCTGCCAGGATCGCGATAATCGCAATCACGACGAGCAGTTCAATAAGGGTAAACGCACGTTTCAAGAAAAGTCCTCCTCTATGGCGCTTCGTTGCACCGGTCGGGTGGCCCAATTCCACCCATCTGAGAACATTATTCTCGCACTTTGCTAACGTCAGGTTAATGTTTTTTTAGAAGTTCGCGGCAATTACCGCTCAGTGTAAAGAAAGGCTTCCTTTCGAAGCGAATCAAAGCCATCTGATTCGGCGGCCATACGGTCTCTCACGTCCGCCAACGGTTGCAGTTCCGTGACAGCGGTTGCCAGCCAGGAGTTGCCCGCGAGGATGTCGATCGGCCTCCGATCGTGCACGTATTCATAGGGTGGAAGCTTCCAAGCGAACCCGGGCAAATCGACTTCGGGAGACTGCGTCGAAAAAACGGCTTCGGCCGCCAACTGGGATGAATCTTGGAAACCCGATTGACGAATGACTTCCTGCATGATTCCGACATAGGCGAGCACCGGCTCAAACGACTCTCGTAAAATGACATGAAGCTGACTTCCGCCACAGAGCTTCCCAGCGTGCTTGTTAAAGGTAGGTTGAAACGGGACGGGTCGGAACCTGCAACCATTGAGACCAAGTGCGTTCAGGCCATCCGTGAATCGCCACGAGTCTAGGTACGGCGCGCCAAAGATCTCGAACGGTCTTGTGGTGCCGCGCCCTTCGCTGAGGTTTGTCGCCTCCAAGAGGCAGGCTCCTGGATAGACGATCGCCGTATCCAAAGTCGGCATGTTTGGCGAAGGCATCGCCCAGGGAAGATCTGTTCTATCGAAATACATCGATCGCTGCCAGCCCGCCAACGGTACGACTTCGAGCTGAAGTTTCGGAAAGTGCGATTGACTCAGATGCGTTGCCAATTCACCAATTGTTAGACCGTGCCGGGTTGGCACAGGGTATTCACCAACGAAGGAAGAAAAGCGTTCTTCCAAAACTGGCCCTTCGACTTGCTCGCCGCAAATTGGATTCGGCCGGTCCAATACCATGACCGGAATGCCGGCTGCCTCACATACCCTCATGCAGAGCGCCATCGTCCAGGCAAACGTATAGTAGCGGGATCCGATGTCGGGAAGATCGACCACCAGGCAATCGATCCCGCGAAGCATCTCGGGCGTTGGCTCACGGTGTTCGCCATAGAGGGAATGGACCGCGACGCCCGTTCGACCGTCGTTGCCCCCTTCCCACTCGATCATGTTGTCCTGCGTGTGACCAAACAAGCCATGTTGCGGTCCGAAAATGGTAGCTAGGTTGAAAACTCCATTTCGAGTCGCTACCTCGGCCAAGTCAAGAATATGGTTTAACTCACGATCGATCGATGCTTGATTGCACAGAAGACCGATCGATTTCCCCCGCAAACGGCTAAATTCCTCGGCGCGCAGTTGGTCCAGGCCGGTCAGTACGGACATCGAATTGATACTAGCTGATGGAGTCAGCGAATGTCCCGAATCAGGACGTCCATTGCGCCATCGTCTCGCCATTTGCCGAAATTGTCACGGATTCCCAAATAGGCGGAATGATTCCGGCCCCGATCTCCGTTCGAGATTGGGGCGCCTGACCCATCTACTTCCAGCAACTCTGCCGATACATCGTGGGAGCGATAGTTCCTTGGCGCCATTTCCGGCTCTTCGAGGTCTGAGCGCCCGACCGCTCGGTCCGCTTCCAAGGGTTTGTAGAATTTGCCCAGCTTGCTGTCTTTTGGGCTGTAATAGTTAAAGAAACGGCCCACTCTCTGCTCGATTGGACGCCCATATCTTTCATCCACTTGCAGATGCTCATCGTCCAAAGCTGCTCCGACGAGGTGAACCGATTCGTATCGCGCTGGATCCTTGGCAAATCGAGGGTCAGTGGCAAGGACGTGGATAGATTCGCAGACAAGCCTTGCGCCCATCGAATAACCCAAAACTCGGATTCTTGAATCCGGATTCGCCCCTATGAGATCGGATACAAAAGCAGCGAGCTTCGGCGCTGTTCCCATCGCGTTGTGTTTGGCAATGCGGTAACCCGTGGCGCCGAACGGGTCCCAGTTGGTTGATCCATCCCACGAGAAACCGATGACCACACCTGAATAGTGGTTATGCTGGAGGGACTCGCGGGCGAGCGCAAACCGGTTTCGCGCCTTCTCGGCAGTGTTGTTCAGTCCGTGAACCACGATCAGGATCTCCTTCGCAGGTGGTGCCCCCTTCAATCCTGGAGGCTTGCCTTCCAGTTCATAGTCGTACCGATCATGTCCTGTAGTGAGCTCGCCATCGAGGACATGACCGCGCGTGGT
>CAMLEL010000170.1 GCA_946478935.1 uncultured Armatimonadota bacterium | reverse complement strand
CCTCCAGGGCCGAGTATTCGAGAAGACCAAACCCCCGCTTCGTGTATTCACGGTGGGTCGGACCTATCGCAACGAGGCGGTCGACCGGACCCACTCGCACACGTTCCATCAGGTCGACTGCTTCATGATCGACGAAGGCATCAGCATGGCGCACCTAAAGGGAACGCTGGGCGCATTCGCCCGCGCAATGTTCGGCGACGAGGTCACGGTGAGGTTCAGGCCCGACTTTTTCCCGTTCGTGGAACCTGGAGTGGACTACGCCATCTCATCGCCGAAACTCTTCGATGGCCGTTGGGTAGAGCTTGGCGGTGCGGGCCTGATCCATCCAAACATCCTGGAGAATTACAAGATCGATCCGGAGCGATACAGCGGTTTCGCCTTTGGCCTGGGCGTGGAGCGAATTCCGATGATGGCGTACGGCGTGGACGACCTGCGACACTTCATGGAAAATGATCTACGATTCCTCGAACAGTTCAAATCGATGGCCTGACTTGAGATCACGCTAAAATTCCTGCCATGTCGAGACTATGCCCTGACTGCCGACTCCCGATGGAGACCCTTGAGTTTCGCGGAATCAACCTGGATGATTGCCCCAATTGTGGGGGCATCTGGTTCGACGATGGCGAACTGAAGAAGCTTCAGAACCTGACGGACCCGCTGAGCATCCAGTCTTTGGAGGGCAAAGCCTCGCCTTTGGCAGGCGCTGCCCCGCCCGAACGAGAGAACAAGCTGTGTCCAGTTTGCAACGAGCGCCTCACCCCATATCGCTATATGTACACCTCCGATATCGAATTGGATGAGTGCGACAACTGTTTCGGGGTTTGGGTGCAAGAAGGCGAACTCGCGAAAATGGAAGCCTATTCTCGCGATCATGCCGGCACGCTCGATCCGGCAAAGCGAGAAGTTTTCGCCACCGCTTCTGCCGATGCGATTATGGCGATGCGCTCGAAAAAGAATCGCGCCAAGAGTCTGGTGGCGTTTTGGTCGCACTTTGGGCTCAGTCGACCCGGCCGACCACAGTAGACCTTTGTAAACGTCAAAACCTGTCTTATACTGTGCCTTAACCCCAGTTGGGGAAGGTCGCTCCCATGTCATGGCATACGAAAGAAGATCTCGGCCTTTCAATCGTCGCTCACATTAACGATTCGCTCAAAATCGAAGACAAGTATCGGCTGGACCACGGTCGCGGATTCACGTGGTGGGCCGGTGACTACGCCCAAAGTATCTGGACGGACCTCGGAATTTTTCACAACATGTCGAATTACTTTCGGCTGCATTCCGAGGTCGAACTCTTGAAAACTGACGGACATCCGGGAGCTTGCGAACTACCGCTGCTTGAGATGATGGCCGACGCCACCTTCAGCGCCCTGACTTACGATCGCGAGAAAGATACGTTCAAGCTTCATTGCAGCGTGTACGCCTGCTACGACAATGAAGACTGGGTGAAGCGCGTCTTTCTCGGCGCCGCTGGACTCCAAATTTCTGATGCCCAGCACACCGGAAAGCAGTTGGCCGACAAACTCAATCTCGCACCGGCAACCTCAGTGCATCCGGTCGCCGGAATGCGGGAGCATGCGCATCCGATGGTCGAAGCTGACGAACGGTTCTTCAAGCCATGGGGCACCCAGCCGAGCAAGTGGATCGGCGGAGAGGAATGGGAGGATGGTCGGCAGGCGATCCGCCGAGTCTCCATCAGTTGCGCCACGGACGATCAGACTTCACTCACCGGCAAGTTCGAATGGTATCACGACGGTCCCGATGCGACGGTTAACCTGACGATCACTACGGCAGAGCCTCATCCCCAACTGGGGAATGGGTTGTCGTTCCGATTAGAGGTTCCAGGCGAAATGGATCCCGCTGAACGCGCGCACGTTGCCCTTCATATCAATGAAATGGAGCGAAGGGAGTGGAACTGGTGCCATGACGTTGGGTCGTGGTGCTGCCGAGGTAATCAACTCGCCTTTGACTGCTTCATTCCCAATATCTCTTATGCACCCGGAATCTTAGCGGAAATGGCTCACGACATGTGCACCCGGGCTCGCTGGCTCAACGAGCAATGGCAGCATATGCTTGTCGGCGCTGCGTCAGGATAGCGGCCGAATCCAATTCACGAGCCTGCGAGATGGATTCCGTTCCGAACGGTAAAATTCTCGCTCATGTCCTCCCGCATCACCCTCCCGCGCGACTCCAATCAGGCTCTTGGCATTGGCGAATACGCCATTCGGTTCTTGGCAGAGGGACAGCCCAGTGCGGCAGTGCTTGAGCGCGTGCGCCTCTTCCACACGGACGCTGTCTTGTGCGGGCTCTCGGCGCTTGCCTTGGGAACCAACGCACCCACGCTGCTACGGAAAGAAGCTTTGGATTATCCAGACGGCGAGGGCGCAACCGTATTCGGCTCCAGTCAACGTCTGAAGGCAGAAAAAGCGGTCGTGGCGAACTCGAGCGCAGTTCGCGAATGGGACAGCAACGGCACGAACTTTGGCTACCGGCCCGAACTTGGCCACAAAGCCGGCGAGTTTGGCCACAACGATTTTTATCCTGCCGTGATCGCGGCTTGCCAACAGCGGGGACTCGATGGCGCGACCGCTCTAAGAGCGATGGTCTGCCTCGATGAAATCCGAGGTCGGCTGGCAGAAGTATTCAGCCTGAAATCCTACAAGATCGATCATGTCGTTCACGGTGCGATTGGTTCTGCCGCAGTCTACGGCGCGCTGATGGGTGCTACCGCCCAACAGATCGAGAGCGCCATCGGGATGATCGTCGCCCATTACATTCCATGGCGCGCCATCCGCGCCGGGAAGCAGTTGAGCGACTCGAAGGGAGCGTCCGCCGCAATCTCCACCGAGGCCGCGATCCTTTGCGTCAAGCGTTCAATGGCCGGATTCCAAGGGCCACAGGACATCTTTCGAAACCCCGAAGCTATCTTTCGGTTCTTTGAACCGACGACCGAAGGTTCGGAACGTTGGAAAGAGCAGGGCGACTCGCCTTTTGAACTTGTGCTCTCAATGAGCGGCGACGATTTTGCCGTCATGGGCATGCACTTCAAGCTGGGACTCTACGAGCATCAGTCGGCAGGAGCGTTGCAAGGCGCGATCAACCTTCTCGTCGAATTCGACGAACTCAAGACGGCTCCGATCGAAAAGATCGAAATCGTTGCTTATGAGCCCGCATTCGGGATCATTGGCAACCCGATGAAGAAGCAGCCGAAAACTCGCCAGTCCGCGGACCACAGCATGGCCTACATCGTTGCGACGCTGCTTCGTAAAGCTCGCGAGTTCGAAGGTCAAATCGATCCCACGTCGGATGCCCACTGGAAAGCGCTGATGCTATCGCCATACGATTACCAGGTGGCAGACAGTGCGATTTTCCATCCGGTTGCGCGAGACCTCATGGACAGAACGGAATTCCTCCACGGCGGTCCGGAGTACGACGCGCTCTATCCCGATGGCATTCCGACCTCGATCCGCATCAAAACAACCGGTGGTCAAGTCCGCGATTCTTCCCTGGTGATGTATCCGGCCGGACACGCGCGTAATGAGAGCGCGAACCTCCAGGACATCCTGCGGCACAAGTTCACCATGCTCGGCAGCCTGGGCCTGCCTGACGGGGCAGACGTTGCTGGATATGTCGCTCGCCTGGAATCAATCGGTGAGATGAAGCCGCATGAATTCGCTTCGCTGTTCGATGTGCAGATTGCGCATCGCCCCGGCTACGAATAGCGAATAATAGGCGAAATGCTGACGACGATGTTGGTCGGATTGGCCGCCTCCCGCGGATTGCTGGTTGTGGACATGCTGGCGATCGGTCGCCTCGAAAACGGCAAGTGGACGAACCTCGTGTCCCGGACGACCGATCCGGTCTCCAAGATGAAGAACTTGGATTGCCAAGTTCTCGGTTTGGATCGAGTACAGGGCCGGACGACCTTGCCGAAACTCGACCTGCAGTCGGACGTCGCTGAGGGCTGGTTTGCCCTTGACGAGAAATGGTCGAGCAAGGTGCTATGGTCAGGTACGAGGCTTGGTTTTCCGCAAGCACGGATCTCGACCGAGCCGAAGAAAACCGATTATTTTCTTATCGGTGAGTTCCTCATTCGCACCAAGCTCAATACGGCTCCAAAGCGAATGAAGCGAAGAGTTGTGGTCGACCTGGATGCCGACGGCAAGATGGAGGTGGTGGTGGAAGCTTCATCTGGAAAGGATATGGTGGAGCGGACGATGAACCAGGGACCTCGCCACGATTACACGGCAATCCTCATTCAGGATGGGCGAACCAGGAAAGTCGTCACCGTCAGTCATCATGACGCACGCGGCGACGGAGTTCTTTCGGCGGCCGACGAGCTTCGAACCATTGCGGACTTTGATGGCGACGGCCGCTATGAGCTTGTTTGCAGCGCCAATTACTATGAAGGTCAGGCAGCATCCGTCTATTCCTACCGAAATGGCGTCGTCAAACGGCTGGTCCGCGCTGAGGCTGGAGTTTAACTTGAATCCGCTGATCTCAAGAAAGACATTCTTCTTGGTTTGGTTTTCGATCTCGGCAGTTGGGATCGCTTCCCTCCTTCGCTCCGCAAGCAC
The DNA here is from genome assembly GCA_946478935.1 of uncultured Armatimonadota bacterium. The sequence goes on along the minus strand of CAMLEL010000170.1, from coordinate 1,313 downwards.
CCTCCCCAAAACTTCCTCGATGAGTGAGCGGCTATTTGAGATTGACCGAGCGCACTCGCATCAGGTGACGATCACCTTTGTGATGTTTGGCGCGATGTTGGCTTGGAGCATTCTGAGCCACACATTGAACCGAGTCCAAAAAGTGCAAGACCGCTACCGTCGACCAGCCGGGTAGATTGCATTCCTAGTGAGCAAGCTTGTCATCGCTATCGACGGTCCTGCGGGTGCAGGCAAAAGCACAGTCGCCAAAGCGCTCGCCAGGGAACTTGGGCTCAAGTACCTGGACACCGGAGCCATGTACCGTGCACTGGCGCTGGCGGCGAGTCGCGCAAGCCTTACTTCAGCAGATGGCGATCAGGCCGCCCTCCTCGCTGATCAAATTCAAATCAGCTTTGGGGAAGGTTCCCCACCGCCCGTCTTGCTAAACCAGGAAGATGTTTCTGGACTCATTCGGACTCCCGAAATCGGTGAGCTGGCCAGCGCCCTGAGCACCCATTCGGGGGTTCGGCAAGCGCTCGTCGCGCGACAGCAGGCAATGGTGGCGGAAGGGGGCTACACACTGGAGGGTCGGGATGTCACCACCGTGGTCGCTCCCGATGCACAGGTCAAGGTCTATTTGACAGCCTCGCTGGAAGAGCGGGCGCGGCGACGCCACCTGGAGCTTGGCGATCAGGCGCCTCAATATGACGAGATGCGGCGGCAAATCCAGACCCGGGACCACCGGGACATCACGCGCGAAGATTCTCCGCTTTCTGTTGCGCCCGGCGCACACTTAATCGAATCTGGCGGAATGACCATCGAAGAAGTCGTCCAAAAGATTCGCTGGCTCATTCCCATCGTGGACTGATGGGACCCTGCCCGATCGCGTAGTAAAATCCACCCATGGGCGCATTCCAGGGACCACGAGAATGGGGCAAGCTCCTCACCGCGATGCTCACTCCGTTCGACAAAGATGGCGGCGTGAACTATGAAGAGGCGGCACGGCTGGCCGTGCACTTGGTGGATGTCCAAAAAAATGACGGCTTGGTGATCAATGGCACCACCGGCGAGTCACCAACGCTGACCGAGTCGGAGAAACTGCAGCTCCTGTCAACCGTGCTGGAAGCCGTCGGCGACCGAGCGAGTGTGCTGTTTGGCGCCGGTACCTACAACACGGCTGAATCGATCCATCTGACCCGAGCGGCAGAAAAAGCCGGGGCGCATGGCATCATGCTTGTCAATCCGTACTACAACCGGCCGGGTCAAGACGGGATGTACGCGCATTTCTCAACCGTGGCCCGAGAAACCGGCCTGCCCGTGCTTCTCTACAACAT
>CAMLEL010000169.1 GCA_946478935.1 uncultured Armatimonadota bacterium | reverse complement strand
TCGCTGGTTCGCCGGCCCCCCTTCAGTCCGGCGGATGCCGGACGCCGGACATGGGGTTCGAACAACTTTGTTTTGAACGAGAAAAAGATTGTCGCCCGTACATTCCGCGATGTAACCCTGCTGGTTCAGCATGAGAGCTTCGCCGGCATTCATACGGTTGCCTTCCTGCTTGGCCAAGATGTTGTTGGCATAACGACCAATGCACTTGACCCTTGGGTCGAGGCTGTCAGGAGGGATTACTCGAAATGAACTGGTCACCACGTGCAAGCCGGTTTCATAGGCTTCAGGCGGATACAGCGCCAACGTGTTGATCATGATCATCACGTTCGGCGTTCGATTGATGTTTTTGGGATCCAGTCCCAAGCCGGTGCCGCGGGTGACGTTCAAGCGGATGTATCCATTCGGGATGCCGGCTTGTCTGCATACATCGAGGACAGTGGTGCGCAGCTCTTCAATCGTCATGTGCATCTCGTATCCGAGGTACGCGATGCCGTGATACAGGCGCTTCAGATGCTCATCAAGTTTGAAAACTTTGGAATCATAGATTCGGATTCCCTCAAAGAGTCCATCACCGTAGAGGTGCGCATGGTCGGCTACCGGAGCGGTAGCGGTTTCCAGCGGCATTACTTCGCCGTTCAACCAAACGAGCTTGGGCATTTGGCGATTGTACCGCTGGTGCCAATAGGACCTAATGCATACAATTCCCTCGAAAACATTAAAGAACAGCGGGTCTAAATGTCATAATTTATAGTTAGAGATCATTGAGGGATCAAGTAGCGTCGAAAGAGTCAGGGATGAAAAAATTCTTATTGGGTGGCTTGGTTGTCTTTGGGGGCACCGCTGTTGGACTTTCAGTCACGGCTGCCAATTTTGTGCCCACGATTCGGCCCAATACCCACATCGGGCTCGTGCCGGTTGGCGGTTTGACCAAGGATGAGGCGACCAAGAAGCTGCGAATCTGGTGGGAGTCCGAGCGAGTCAAGGAACTCACGTTGACCAGCAACCTGATTCAAAAGCAGTTGCCGTCGATGACGCCTGGCAAGCTTGGGATTACGATCGACGACATTAACAGCGTCGAACAGTGCGAAATGAGTGACTTCTGGGCGGCAGCTCAAGACAAGGTGACGAGTTCTGAGTATGAGAAGCGGGTGCTTGACCTCAAGTTCAAAGGCACCGCTGGAAGTCTTGATCCTCTACGCAAAATCGTCAAAGATGCGATCGGCAAACCTCGTTCTGCCCGAGTTGTTTATCAGGCAGGAACCATTGTCCGCGAATTTGAAGTCACGAGTTTCGAACTTGACGAAAGCCGATTGTCTGAAGCCGTTGTCGGCGCTCTTTCAGGCGACGGCAAGGTGAATGTCCCAATCAAAGAGGCACCCAAGACAATTCCCGATGACGAGTTGGCCAAGATCACCGAAGTCATGGCTGAGTTCACGACCAAGTTTCCAGCTTATCAAACGGCCAGAAACACAAACATCCGTTTGGCATCCGGCAAGTTGAACGGCCAAATCCTGATGCCTGGTGATCAACTCAGCTTTAACACGTGCGTTGGGCGCAGAACTGTCAAGGATGGATACAAAGTTGCGCCAGTGTTGGTGAACGGTCGCCATGATACAGGCATCGGCGGCGGAATCTGCCAAGTCAGCACAACGCTTTACAACGCGTCCCTACTCGCCGACATCAAGATCGTCAAGCGCAATAACCACTCAATCCCAAGTGTTTATGTGCCCGTTGGCCGTGATGCGACTGTCGACTACGGAACTCTCGACTTCATCATCGAGAACAACCAGGAAGTGCCGATCGCGGTCAGTTCGACTTTTGAATCTGGTCAGATCACCTTCCGCATCCTCGGCAAAAAAGTGCCCGGAAAGTCGGTCAAGGTCACAACAAGCGGACATTCCGTTTGGGGCAATGGCGTGAAAACGGTTGTCGATCGGTCCCTCGCTCCTGGGTCGCGGCGTGTGATTGAGAAGGGTTCAGCCGGACATGCCATTTCAACCTTCCGCGTTGTGTATGAGAACGGCGTTGAAGTTCGGAGAGATCCTCTTGGACGAAGCGTCTACCGTGGATCTCCGCGCATTATCGCCGTCAACAACGCGCCCAAGCCATCGAAGCCAAAGGCTCCCGCACCTGATGTTGCGCCGCCGGCGCCCGTACAGGACGAAGCGATCCCAGCAATCCCGATTGGCGGCTAAGGTTTACGAACCTTGATCAGTTGGAACTGGTTTCCATCAAGAATCATTTGGCCGAATGCTCCTAAGTCCGCCAGACCGGGAACTGAATTGGGATTCGGAGCCACGATGTAGTCGGGTTGAACGATTGTTAGAATCTCAATTCGGCGGTCGTTATCGGTATTGGCAAGGAAGAATTCGGTCGCGAGATTCCGCCGATCAATGTATTTTGGCGTCTCACTCCAATGCCCAGCAAAGGTGTATGCGCCTGTGAGCCCACTGATCACAGGATTCAGATCGGAGACAATCGGTGCCCTGAATGTGTCGGGCAATTCTGCATCCTTGTTTGCAACCCCGGGAAGGGCCAAAACTACGGTCCGCTTTTGGGAGACTTGCTGATCGTTCAAGTACTCGATGATCCACTGTGTATCGCGGGAGAGATAGACAGAGTGCAGGGTTGTGTTGGAGACGTTGAGCTTGATCAAGTCCATCTCCCGGAAGAACCAACGAAGGGAGGTTCCGCCCAAGACCAAAATCGTCAGCACCGTAATCAGGTTTCGTCGACTTCGATCGCGATTGAGAGCAATCGCCCCAATTCCTATAGCGGCGAGGATTGCCCAGGGAATGCTCAATCCCATAGTGAGCTTGCGCTCAAATAGGGCAGGGAAGTAAGGAGCGACGATGCCAGTGATGGCCCAGGCGACGACGAGATTGGCCGCTGGCGTCGGCACGGCTAGAAGGACAGCCGATGTAATGGCAATGACGAATACACCGATCCATGGGATCAGAGAGAGGTAGAAACCGTCAAATCCAGGTGCAGGAGCAAAAACGAAAAGTGAAAGCAGTAAAGCGGAGAATATTGCGGCACCACCTGCCTTACGACGATCCTTCTTGACCCAGTCCTTGGTGAGAATGAGCCCGGCGATCGCAATCATCACCGTATATCCAAGAATGAGGACTCTGAAATTCGGGGAGTAAGTAGGCGTCGCCGCTCGCTCTTGAAAGACCGGGTCATTGGCTAGAACGTGCGTAAACCAAAGTGCAGGTGGTACCGCACCAAGTCCGATAATCACGGCTCGGACGACCCAATCGACGGCAACATCGCGCCGAGACAGTTGCATAGCCAGGAAGCACACCATGACGATCGTTACAATAAGCACGTCGTAGCTGTGAATGTTCATGAGCGCAGCCATACAAAGGACGCCCGGAAGAACTGCGTTCCAGCTTCGCTGGGCGGCCAGAAACGATAGGAATGCTCCGATCATGAGACACAGGCTAACCATGAACAGGCCGTTGGTCAGCATGGATGGAAAGACAAATGCTTCCGGTTGCCACACATCGTTAGGAACCCCGGGAACCTTTAGGGCTGCCAACAGATTGGCGATCGCGCTGGGTCGTTCAAATTCTGGCCCGAAGTTTTCCCAAACCAGAAAGCCAATGCCACCGCCCAGGCTTACCAGGGCAAGTGCCAACTTGGTGATGTATGTCTTATCAGTGACCTGTTGGATGAGGCGATGGGCAAGGACTACAAAGAGCGCTGTAAATCCCATTTTTGAGATCGCCATCGCTAAGGGGATTCCAACCAACTTGGCAAGCAGACCAGTCAGAAAAAAGTAGATGTGAATCGTGAGCCCTGGCTGCGCATCGACGGCGAATCGATTGTCCATGAGCAGGCGACCCTCCATCGCCTGCCGCATCCACGCTGCATAGACGTAGTGGTCATCTGCAGCCCATTGGAACCCCTGATAGGTCGCTCCAGGAGGGGCCGCCATCAGCGCGTAGAGATTGGGCAAAACCGAAAGTAACGCCGCGGCTATGGCAAAGGTTGCTACATAGCCGCGTTCAAAAATTGACCGCCGGTCAGCTGGGCTTGATTCAGACACCGAAGATCAGCGCGCTCCGCCGTCTTCACCAGGAACGGGGCGACCCATCGACTTATAAATGTTCACGATCTGATCGTGCGTTTTCCGCGCATCTTTGTTCTTGGGATCCAGCTTTAGCGCGGTGCGGAAATACTTCAGGGCAATCTTGTACTTCTCCTTGCGATCTACAGTCGTGGCATAGGTGTACTGGAGTCCAAGGGCAACGTTGGAATCCACGTAAGCCTTTTTGAGGGCGGCATCTTTCGGCTTTTTGACATAGGATGCTTTGGCCGCTGCATTTCGCTTTAAGAGTTTTGCAATGTTCGCCTTTTCTTCAGTCGGAGAAAGCTGTTTGCCACCTTGGGCAAATCCCGAGACCATCGCGAACATGAGGACTAGCGCCACAAACCACTTCATGCGGTCAGGATATCCGATTTTTTGTTTTTGGTACGAATTCGTCGAGAGCCGTTTCAAGCTGCTTGACGAGCGTATAGGCTTCTTGAGGATTCGAGCGGTGGGTTACGGTTTGTCGTCCCTTATCATCGATTGTAATGATCGGCTTCCTGAGCAAATCGGCCTGATCCATCAAATTACGGAGATTGTCCGGCAAGAGTCGGTCGCGCTCGGTGTTCGAAACATGAGCGGGAAGCTTTAGGCCCCGCCTGATCCTGATATCAGCCTCGCGATAGGCCACATCCAGGGCCACGCTCGATGCTTTTGCCCGCTGGTAGACGAATCCAATAGCATCGATCATCTCCCTTTGCCCTTGTTGGCGGCGTCGGAAAGAAGTCGGCAATCCGAACCGAATGCCGAGCGTCAGGATCACTAACAACAAGAGGACCGCGGCTTGAACCCAGCCTCCAACTGCCCATGCTCCGAGCGTGGTAACCAGGGAAGGAGCGATGCCGCCCCCGAGAGCGGACTCTGCAAATACCACACGTCCGCCTTTGGGCAGCATTCCTCTCACGGTTTGGAGCGCAACAGCCGCGTTGTCGGCGCGATCAAGAAATCGGTTGGTCACAAATAATCCGTCTGCTGATCGGGTCAATGTCCCCTTTCCTCTTCGCGACAAACTGATGAATGGCTCGCCCGAATCGACCGTGTGCTTGTACCAAGATGTATACGTCGCCGAACTATCGGCGAACCCAAGAAAGGTTGCGCCACCACTGGAAACCTTATCCCCGTCCGAGAGGCCGCCGTAATTCAGGGGCGCTGTATGGACCTGACGCGTCACTTTGGTAGACGGGCTCACCACGGTCAGGGTCTGCTGAATTGCCGTCAAGCTTCGAGCACGAAAATCCTGGTCGAATGGTATGACCCAAACAGAACCGCCTTCTTGAAGGAAACGTTCGAGTCGTTCTTCCAGAGACTTGATCGAGGGTCCACGTTCGACATACGCTGCGATCACAAGATCTGTCGGATTAAGTCGAGGATGTTCCAAGCGTGTTACCGATGTCCGAATTCCGTTTCGATGCAGGAGTTCTTGAAACGCATGGAGACCGCTCGGATTGTATGAAGTCGCGCTGGGTTGTGAATATGTTTCCCTTTGGCCGACAGTGATAAGAATCGCGGCAATGATGAGTACGGCAAGCAGACCGAATGCAAATCGCGGGAGCAGCGATTTCATTTCTTCACGCCCCGGATGGCCTCGGTAATGGTGTTGTACCAATGGCGAAATTGCTCGACGTCTTCGCGACCGTTTACATGGTATCCATACCAAATCCGGTCGAATGCCTGCGTTGGAGGTCGAAAATCGAGCGCTTGCGGGCGTTTGATGCTCGCTTGAATGCGCTCGTAGTGCTCCCAGTTCGTCTCGCCCCGGATGAAGCGCGCTATGCCTGCCTCGTCAAACTTGAGAAGGCAAGACAAGT
>CAMLEL010000168.1 GCA_946478935.1 uncultured Armatimonadota bacterium | reverse complement strand
AGCGCCTTTACGGCATACCAAAGCTTCTTTTCAACGCGACTGGCAAGAACTTTCTGAATCGAGTCCTCGTGGGCTCGGAACACATCTCGGCGGTGGATCAGGATCATGTGATCGGCGGTGTCCATCAAATTCAGGCACCAGTCGAACGCGCTGTCTCCGCCACCAACGATCGCGATCTTCTTGCCCATGAACACGGACTTGTCTCGAACTCCATAGTAGAGTCCGTGACCCTGCATTTCTTCCTCGCGCTCGATGCCAATCTTGGTCGGCTGGAAGGCGCCAGCGCCGGCCGAGATGATGACGGTTCTTGTGGGAAGCTTTGTGCCTTTGGCGGTTGTGATCAGCCAGCCCTCATCCATCTTCTCGATTTCTTCGGCGGTTTCCTCGAGCACCAGGTCGGGTTGAAACTGCGTTCCCTGTTCGATCAGTTCGCGGGCGAGGTCCTTGGCCAAGACTTTTGGAAAGCCCGGCATATCATAAACGTACTTTTCTGGATACAGCGCCGTGAGCTGTCCGCCGAGTTCAGGCAGCGAATCGATGATTCGCACCGACATTCCACGAAGGCCGGCATAAAAAGCGGCGAACAGACCCACTGGTCCGCCGCCAATGATGGTCACATCCACCGTCTGCATGCTTCACCCCCAAGTTTACGCGGAGTGAAGGGTCTTTTGGGGACTTACGGCTAGGCAGCGAACTTGTAACCCACGCCGCGGACCGTCAAGATGCGGGTCGGATTCTGGGCATCTTCCTCGATTCGCGTGCGGAGCCACCGAATGTGAACGTCGACGGTTCGGGCGGAAACGAAGGCATCGCGACCCCAGATTCGATCGAGCAGGGCGTCCCTCGAAAAGACCTGTCCTGCATTTCGTGATAAAAAGTAGAGCAGAGCGAATTCCTTTGGAGAAAGGTTCAAAGGCCGATCATTCAGCCATGCCTCATGGCTTCGGGGATCGATCCTCAGATTTCCTCGCTCCACCACCTCGAGGACGGGCTCGCCAGTGGCTCTTCGCAAGATTGCCTTCACGCGGGCGGCGAGTTCGCTGAGATTGAAGGGCTTGACCACGTAGTCGTCGGCGCCAAGCTCCAACCCTTTGATTCGATCGGCATCGTCAGATTTTGCCGAGAGAAAGAGAACGGGCGTTTGGCTGTCACGCCGAATCGCCTGACAAAAGTCGAAGCCGCTGCGATTGGGCAGCATGATATCCAGGATGACCAAGTCTGGCTTGATGCGCTTGAACAGTCTCATCCCCTCTTCGGCCGAGGACGCCACGAACGTCGAAAACCCTTCTTTTCGAAAGCGGATTTCGAGCGTCTCAAGGATCGTGGGCTCGTCATCAACGATGAGCAGTTTCATCAAGTTCGTTCTATCCTGTCTTCGAAGTCCTTGTGCCAGTGCCATGATTCCTTTTGCCAGCCAAGTTGTATCCGGGCAAGGTTAAGGAATTGTAAACACTTCGGATCGGGTAGGCATCCGAGCCTGCGGCGCTCGGACACATCAACTTGAATGTTAGCAGTTAGGTGCCGGTGGCGATAATTTCGACGTTGGCTCTTGGGACCATCACTTCTCCCTCACCTTCGATATTAGCCTTCAGCACTCGGACCTCGGTGCCGGATTCCACATGCTGCAATTGAGCGGGCAATTCAGTGACGGTTCCGAGCTTGCCAAAGTAGGGCTCCCGAATCACGCGAATGGGCGTACCGATTGTAAGCTCGAAGGCCTGCTTGGCAACATTTGTGGCGGCCGTGCCAGCGGGAAGAGGACAGATCACCTCGGGCCGGATGACGCCAGCTCGGATCTGGGTTGCGCCGTTGATGCTGGCAGTTTGGCCCTCAAGGGTCTTGAGCAAGTCGAACGTGTGCTGGGCCATTTGGAGATAGCCAAATCCTTCAGTGACCAGGACCGTCAAACTGATGCTTTCCTGACCGGTTATCGCGACGCCAATGTCATAGCCGAGGAACTGCGTGAGGTCGCTATCCTTGATTCCTCCAGCGACGAGGCCCTTCACGCCTACCCGAGTGGCTTTTACCAAAGCATCATAGGAAATGCCTGCGCCCCCTACTAGGATTCTGCCCGAGTCCGTATCTTGAATCGCGGATGCGTCCAACACGTCATTGGGACCTGAGACCGCAACTCGGATGATGCCCGTCCGCTCTCCGCCAACCCCGAAAATTCCCTGAACCATCGCGCATCGGGTCTCGATGATCGCGCCTTCGTTGGGCATCGTTTCGGCGACCGTTCCCTGGATGTATGCGGTGATATCGACGGGTACGGAAGGTTCGCGAAGGAGGGCGTTCCCCGTGACTTCCGAGATCGATTCGATCGTGCCTTCGTAATCGCTTTCCGCGGTCGGCGCCTTGAAAATGCCGAAGAGTTTCTTGCCCTCGGCTACGATTTGGCCCTTTTCAACCTTGTCTCCAGGTTGGAGCTTGACCATGGTCAACACGTCCTTGGGCTCGACGCCAAGCTTTTCAGCGAGTTTCAACGTCTGCAAGGGTCCGGGCAGCATCGCTTGAGCGATGACTTGTTCAGGAGTCACTGGGTCCCCAACTTTGACCAAGACATCGCCTTTGATGGGAAGGCGACGAACGCGGCGGACGGTGATGTCGCCACTGACGGTGAGTCCCGGGGTATATGCGCTAGCCAATCGAATGTTCCTTCTCTGATTGCTCGGGCGTATCCCGGCAAGCGGTGATTTTACCGAACTCGGGGCGCTGGGAGTTTGAGGCACAATGGGATATGGTCTCGCCGGAAGATGCCTCGAGGATACTAATGACGCTTAAGTCGTCCAGCCTTACCGGCCCTCCGCTTCGCCGTGAGGCCATGACTCTGCTTTCCGGAATCGATGGCTATGACTGGTCAGGCATCTATCGGCTAGAGGGTGACGTTTTGGTCTTGGACGAGTATGTGGGCGCGGAAACCGATCACACCCGCATACCCGTTGGGGTGGGAGTCTGCGGAACGGCCGTGGCAACGGACGAGAACCAAGTAATCAAGGACGTTCGGGAGCTTGAGAATTATCTATCTTGTTCGATCGATACCCGCAGCGAAATCGTGGTGCTGATCCGGGGCGAAAACGGAGTTCTTGGCCAAATTGACATCGACGGCCATTCAGTTGGCGCTTTCGCCGACTCCGATGAGCAGATGTTGGAGGCCATGGCGGACCTGTTGGCCGATCGTTGGGAGTAGAGAAGAAGTAGAATCTTCGTCGGAGAGATGGCAGAGTGGTCGATTGCGTCGGTCTTGAAAACCGAAGGGCAGCAATGCCCCAGGGGTTCGAATCCCCTTCTCTCCTCCATCGAGCGCAGACAGCTGGCGCAAATTGATGGTTCCCTCCACGATGCCTGAAGATTCAGAGAGCCGCCGCGATTTCTTGGGGAGCATATTCACCTCAGCCGGGAAGTTGGTGCATCGCAGGCTGGGACAGCACGAGCCCGAGGAACTGCCCACCAAGGATGAACCCCATAGTGAAGGCTATCTCTCCATCAACCGCCCTCCAGATTCCGTTCAGATTCTCTGTGGAGGGGAACTCCATTTTCTCGAAGCTCAGCGGGGTGGGCTCTGGACCTGTCCCATAGCGAGCCTCAAAACCGCGATCTTGACCGATAGAATCCGCTTTGCCCTGGAATCTTGTGATCAGCCGATCGAGTGGATCGGGGTGCGCTGGCAGGCGGATTTTCGCCGCATCAGGAGGTATTTCGGGGGCTCGGGAGCCACGGACAATTACCGATCGGCTTGGTTGCCCGAGCGGGCCGATCGCTTGATGCCCAACTATGTTCTCGGGCATGACGGCAAACGTACCCACGGATACGGTGTTGCGGCCGGAGCGAATGTCGACTGCAGATGGATGACGGATCGCACCGGCATCAGTCTCCAAATGAATTTCAATTCTAATGGCGAGCCATACATTCTTGGTGATCGGGGACTCGACCTTTGTGAAGCGCTCAGTCGGGAAGGCGATCCCGATGAAAGTCTGTATGCGGCGTACCAAGCCTTTTGTCGGCAACTCTCGCCGCATCCCCGTGGTCCCAGTGAGCCCGTCTACGGCGTTCGAGTTGGGTGGGACTCTGATGGGATTCGCGACTTTGCCGCTCGGCTTGGGGAGATTGCTCCCAACCTGCCAAATCGTCCGCACATCGTCCTGACGGGACTTAATGTACAGGATCAATTCCTGTCGGCTTCGGAGACCCTCCGTGACCTTGGCCTACGACCAGGTGTTCGAATCGATCCGGTGCGAAACTGGAAGAGTGGCACAGCACTTAATCCCACTCAGGCCGATGATGCCGAGATCATCAGTCGGCAGGTGGAGTCGGTTCGGGACTCAGGCTTTGAATACATCGAACACGATCTGACCAAGCTTCCTTCGAATTCGCAATCAGGCAGAACCCATGTGGAAACCCTGCGCGAGCTCTATGATCGACTGCGCTATGCGACGGGGCCATTGACCATGGGAGGGGTGGGCCTTGACCCAATGCACGCGGCCGGCATTTTTGACGTGCTGTGTCTGCCCGACGAATTGGGGACATTGGACTTCGTACAGGCGTCGGTTTCGCTGGGTGCCCAACACGGCGCGTTCTATCACCTTGCGCTAGGACCGGGCTTGCCAGGGGCTTGGCCGCATTTGGTCGATTTCGCAAGGGAATTCGGCGCGGGTTTCCTTGCCAATGTCCGTTTGGATTTGGCAGAAGGGGATTGGTCAGACCTGGAAAGGGCATTTGCCCGGGCGGCTTGGGATCGGCCGGTCTCCGATCCGATCGAGTGGATTCACTCATGCCATCCGAGCCGCTGGCGGACGGATATGGGGGTCCGTGAATTTCAGTGGTTTGGCCCTAATGGCCCAGAATTCAGGAGTTAATTGGCATTGAGCACAGGCCGCTTGATTAGGCGGTCCACAAGGGCGCTTGTGAGGCTGCGCCCAGGTAGCCGGCCCTGAAAGGCGCGAGATGCCTGCACCAAATTGACGACGGTGTTCGTAATTCCTATAAGGGCAAACACGATCCAAGTAACAACGGATTTGAGAATGATGGGGAGCCACTCAAAGTTTTGAAATCCTTCTTGATACTGTCTCCATAAACTGACTAATGAAATCAGAACGGAAACAGTGCCAATCAAAATCAAAAACATGTTGAGCAAAAGCATTCCGACGAATGCATGCAAAGCATGGTATTGAATAAATTTGGACCGGTGACCCATAATAAATGTCGCAAGCGGCCCCAACAATGGGAAAAGGATTCCGGATAAATGCGCTAGCGCGGCTCCGGTTCGATCCGAGGAAGGAATTGGGACAGAATCCACGAGATTATTGTCCAGCACTTGCAACTACAGTTTAGGGCTTCCGCCCGTGTTTCGTGTCATTATCGGCAACTTTACTGGGAACTTTAGACGGTAAAAAGACGGACTTACGCGTTTAACCCAAAAAGCACATCCTAGTAACAAACCCGGGCAAAGACTCTCTCAGTTCCGGGAACAAAACGGGCATAGGGACAAGGGAACGTCCCGAGCCCGCAGGGGGAAATTCAAGCATGATCAGGATTAAGGTTTTAGCTGCCTTCTTGGCAGCAACAGCCGTCATGGCGACCGGGGCCAACGCCCAAGGTTACGTCGAAGGACGGCTCCTCGTTAAATTCAAAGAGTCTGCGACCGAGGCGCAGAAGATCAAGACGATCGGGTTGGCAAATGGCCACGTGAAGCAAGATGGCGGTCACGCGGACCTCACCGTAATCGAACTGCCAAAATCGGCAAGTTTGAGGGCCCAGATCAACGCGCTCAAACAGCGCCCCGATGTGGAGTTCGTGGAGCCGGACTATATTTATGAGCCGGACCTGACCCCGAACGATCCGCAGTTTGGCGGCCAGTGGCACCATCAGCGGATCGCGTCGCCGAGCGCCTGGGATCGAACACAGGGCAGCCCAAACGTCACCATCGCAATTTTGGATAGCGGCGTCGCCGGCTTTCATGCCGACT
>CAMLEL010000167.1 GCA_946478935.1 uncultured Armatimonadota bacterium | reverse complement strand
GTGTTGGTTGCCTTTGTGTAGTTCACATCGGCTCCCAACGATTCGGCAATGAAGCGCAGGGGCACCATCATGCGGCCATTCATTGTCAGTGGAGCCACGTCCAATTCGATTTCAGCCCCGTTGCGTTTGGCGACCTTGTCACCCGCTTTCAACTCAATTGTCTCGTTTGCCCGCTTGGCATTCACGCGGTGGTGCACAGGGTTGTACTCCACATAGGCGCCGATCGCTTCAAACACTCCACGGACGGGCACCATCATTCGGCCCGTTACCGTTTGGGGCTTGGTCCCAGCAAAATTGACGACTTTGCCATTCACTTTCACGACCGCGCCGGGGCCGGCCGCCAAGGCGGTCACCCCGGTCAAGGCGAATCCAATCAACCACTTCTTCATCATTCCTCTACCTCTTGAGCGTGATCTTCACTGGTTCTGATCGGGCGTCTTCCTCACCCAATGTCACCGCCGTCAACGTGTACGTGATGTTGTCACGTCCCAGACCCGTATCCAGATCGACTTCTTTGGTCTCCCAGTTTCCCCTGGAGTCCGCTTGGACTTCCACCTCGCCGATAACTCCATTCATGGGGATAGCGCCCAGCACCCGCTGACTGAATTCGATTCGCAGCAGTACGCGAGCGTTGGGATCGGCCTTACCTCGGAAGGTGGCTGTTCGGCCAACTTTTCCTCCGTTCTCGTGGGATGAGATGGTGGGTACGGAAAGCCGGTCGCTCCCGGCAACTCTTGAGCCGAGCGTCAGGTCGGTTGTAAACGTCTCGCCGGAGCGGGTCTTCACTTTGGCCGTCACAACGATGCCATCCAAACGATCGGTTCGTCGCACGACATATGCGGCGGTGTATTTGCCAGGCGTGGTCTCTTCCATCGCCAATGTTCGAATATCGCCAATTTGCAGGTTCACCGTCGCCTTCGGCTCGCCGGTAAGGGTGAAGACGATCTCGTCTCCTGGTTGAATCTCACGAGCGGCGTTTGACTGGAATGATGTGATGACGTTGGCCTTATCCACCACGGTGAATTCCCAGTTGCGTGTCGTTCGGTTGCCAGCCAAGTCGAAGACTTCGATTGCGGCTTCGTGCTTGCCAACCGTCAGCGCGTAGGTGGGACGAAAGGCGAGCAAGTTGCTCGTAATTGTTGCGTCACTCGTCACGTCGCGGCCATCGATGACGAGCCGCACTTTGTTCACATCCACGCCCGTTCCGCTCTGATCGGAGAATACGGCAGTGATGTTGGGTCGCAATGCATTGACACGACCATTTGGCTCGGGCGTAATGCTCGAAATGCTGGGCGGCAGGTTATCGAATTGGAAGGTGTCGGAAGCTTGGATGAGCCTCTCTTCGCGGCCAACCCGAAGTTTGGCGATAACCGTCGCCTTACTCACCGTGACCTCGGAGTTGTTGCGAACTGGAACCGTATAAGACCCGGTGTAAACGCCGCGCGACGTTTCTCGCAGCACCAGATCTCGGACGATGCCGGGAATCTGCACGCTTGCGGTGCCGCCCGGTGTGCCTCTCAGCGTGAATTCAACCACGGAGCCTGCTTTCAAGATTTCGCTGCCCGTGACATCGAAACCTTCAATTTCGATCGTGCCACCGCCAGTGTTGGGCGGGTTAACGGGATCGGTGGGCTCACTACCTCCATCCGTAAAGATACGAACCGCATTTGCAGCCGCATCCCATCGGACGTCAGCGCCAAGTGCCTCGCCCATAAATCGGAGGGGCACCAACGTGCTGCCGCGATACTCCATTGCGGGAACGTCCAAGGTGACTTCGCGACCATTCAGAATCGCATTTCGGCGGCCCAACGTCAGTTGAAGATCCACGTCACCCCGATTGGCGGTGACCGTCTTGGTTGCGGCCTGATAGCTGACGTATGCGCCGAGCTTTTCCATCACGCCCCGGAGCGGTACCAGTACCCGACCGCCGATCTTCTGCGGCGATACGCCAGAGAACGCGACTGGTTCACCGTTCACATATACGGCGATCGCTTGTCCAAACGAGGTCGTTGAAATCGCAAGCGCCAAAGCAATCAATCCAGGCTTTTTCATCTTCAAACTCCTACTTCCTTAAACCGTAAGGTCAGACTGCGGGACTTTTACTTGAGTTCCAAACGACCTATGTCTATTTGGATGACGATCCGGAGCCGTTCCGGCGAGATATGGGGATTTGCGCCGAAGTTCTAACAGGAATTTTACAATGCCTCCTATGCTCCGTGCCCCTCATAGGAAGTCTAAGAATTTGGTGAAACCATGCGAGAGAACGAAGCCGATAAGTTACCGGAACAATTACAGAGCGAACTGACCGATCCCAAGTTGCCAGTGGATGCTAACGACCCGAAAGAACGTCAGGAGATTCCTTATCCAACCGCACCAGAGCCGAGCAATGCTGACAACACGGCTCTCGATCGATTTGCAGACATCCACAGCGGGTCGGCATTACCAGATCCGATTGGCGACACGGTCGAGGATGCGCGTATCGAGAATCCGATCGATTACTACCAGGCAGACATTTTGGATGAAGACCCAATTCTCGGGGGACCGGAAGGCGTAGCAAATCGGATTGATGAGTCGGATCCGATTGAAAACATTGCCGATATCGACATTCCACCAGAGGATCCTGAGCCTTAAAAAGCTATAAGAAATTGCCTCGATTGAACCTGGCCATTTCATCTCTCCTCGTCCAATAACAGGGGTCACTAAGTGGCCCTTTGCACATTAAAGGAGAGATGGATCATGAAACTTAGCTGTATTATCGCGGTTGCTGTCGCGACGACAGGGGCCGCCGTTGCCAATTGGGACACCGATGCCTGGATGTCGATGCCCGACAAAAAGCCGATGCTGAGCAACCTACTTGCCAGCGGTGGCGGACCCCTATTCTTCAGCTCAAAGCGTGCGCTGCAAATGGGAATCGGTCACGACCGAGCCGCCGAAGAGATCAAGAAGTTGGAAGCCCAGTTCGGTGAAGGCCGGGTTTATCGCTTCTTTGCGGTAGCCGACTTTATGGTTCCGGAGGCATGGCGAATCGCCAACCTGCATCACGGAACGCCCTACCAGCCCATGGGAGCCTTTGGAGGATTCGGAAATGAAATGGATTCCCGAAAATCCATGGATGAGATGCTTGGAAGCACTCTGCACCACTTGGTGATGGAACGAGCCGATGATCGATTTGGAGATGGCGCGACCGATAACTTTCATGTTATCGCCGACCAACTCGCAAAGAACATCGGCCCAATGTAGAATTCAGCGAACGGACTACTCAGCTTTGCGTCGCATTCGGCGCAAAGCTGCCAAGCCAGCCAACGTCATCAGGGCCAGCGTCGAGGGTTCAGGAACCACTTCATCCGGCGGAAAATCTTCTGGCCAGACCATATCCATACCAATTGTATTCGTGCTCCCGTAGGCTGCCCAAACCAGTTTCATTCCCGGGTTGATGGTGTCCGAAATCTGGTTGCCAGCAATGCGGTTCAGCAAACTGAAATTAACTAGGAACTGGGAGGTAACAGGGTTGGCGAATCCGCTGCCATCGAATGGCGTCCCTACGTCCAAGATCGACCAATGTCGCATTGCCGCGTTGAAATTGATTGCACCCGGATCATTTTCTGCATCGATGACGGTGCCATCCGCGAGCGAGTACTCATCGGTTCTTCCGGTCATCGAGATATGGGGGTGGCTGAAAACACTGATGCCGCCCCTCGTTCCACCAGCCGAGAAAGAAGATAGTCCGTCCACGCCGCCGATCGAGGTCGCCGGAGTCCAGTTGCCATCCCCCACGAAGTCGAACTTGTAGTAGAAGCCGTTCTCATAAATATTATCGTCGAGCGAGTCAACTCCCATACCAAGCACGAGGTCGCCAACAAGCCAATCCGTCCCGTTGACGAGGTTGCCAGTCGGGCTACCAAATAGGCCCGAGCCTCCGTTAACGGTTTGGGAGCCATCCAAGATGAAGTCCACGTAGTACGCGGTAAAGCCTCCAACCGTATTACCCCTTGACCAATAAATGGGATCTGGGCTCAGAGAATCCCCCGCGGCAAACCACCCATCTGCGGCAAAATCTCCACTGACCACATCCACAGCCTGCGAGGTCGCAACTACGCTGCAAACCGCTCCCAAAACGAACGCAGATCTCCAATGCATGTTTGTAATGGTACGCTAGGAATACCTGGTAACACGGTAAAGCTTTGTAAATATTTGGTAAGAATGCCAGTTAACTCTCAGTCAATCGCGACTCTAACTCCCTGATTTGCCGCGCTTTCGTAGATCGCCAAAACGACTTTTAACGGCTCGAGCGAGGCTTTACCGGTCAAAAACGGTTCTCTCCCATCCAAGATCGCCCGAGTGAAATCTTCCAATTGCAGGCGGTGCTGCTCACCCCAGCAGGCGCTCGCGTCCTCCTGCGATTCGGCCACCAAGTGAGCCTCACTCTCAGCAGCAATATGGCGGATCGGCGTGGGTTGCATCATCACGCCGCCGCCATACAAACCCTGATCGGCAGCATCAGCATCGGATTTCCACATTTTCAGCCGGTCTGCCTCCAAGATCACCGAGCCGTGACGCCCGTGCACTTCCAACCTCTCAGCCAAACCCGGAAAAACCGATGTCGAACCGTAGATGATCCCGGTTGCACCATTTCGATACTCAACCAGAGCCTGGGCAACGTCCTCCACCTCGATATCGTGAGTGGCTGTGCGGACCTGAGCCTGAACGGACTTCACGCCCCCCATGATCCATTGGATCATGTCGATCATATGGATTCCCTGGTTGATGAGGCATCCACCTCCGTCGAGCGCCTTCGTGCCTCTCCAACCACCCGAGTCGTAGTAGGCCTGAGTTCGGTACCACTTGATGTAGGCGTCCCCCGCAACCAACTCACCAAGTTCGCCTCCCTGTGCTGCATCACGTAATCGTCGGATGCTGCGGCAGAAGCGATGTTGGCTGATGGTTCCGAGTTTCACTCCCGCTTGCTCACAAGCCTCAACGAGCCCGCGCGCATTTTCCAGGGTCACGTCTATCGGCTTTTCAACGAGGACGTGCTTACCAGCCCTTGCTGCCATGGTCCCGATCTGGCCATGCAAACCGCTTGGAGTGCACACGATGACGGCGTCGCACAACTGGAATAGCTCTTCCAGAGTCTGAGCAGGAGTACACCCAAATTGCTCTGCGGCTGCGCACGTACGCTCGCGAACCTCATCGTAAACCCCCGATAGTGTCGCATCCTCGATCTGGGCTAAGGCATCCGCATGAGTTTTAAAGATCGCGCCGCAACCCACGATCCCAAATCGGACTTTCAAGCTCCCACCTCTCGCATAACCTGCCTCAATGCGTTCACTGCCTCCTCGAACAACTGCGCACCGGAAAAGCCGCCAAACTTCCCTGCGCTCGCAAGATGCGGTTCGATGGTTAGCGGACCTCTCCACCCTTGGTCGATGAGCCACCGAAGGGTGATCGCCACTTGCCCATCACCCTCCCCGGCAGGCACAATTCGATTCTCAGAGGCGACGGCATCTTTGATGTGCAAGGTGTGCAGGTGGGGCAATAACCAAGGAAACCAATCGGACATCGGTCGATAGCCGATGAGCACAGTATTGGCAAAGTCGAAGGCGGCGCGGAAGTTGGGACCGTCGAAACGATCGAAGAGGCGCTTGGCGCCTTCCGGAAATGCGCCGTAAAAGCGGGCGTCGTTCTCGTGGATCAGGACGATCCCCGATTCTTCTGCCAAATAGATTTGCTCGGCCATCCAAGCTTCCACGGCCAACCACGCGTTGTCGAACTGATCAGCATCCACCTCCGGACTGAAGATGCGGATGACGTCGACTCCAACTCTCTTGGCCGCGTGGATGGAGCGTTCCAGCTTTGCCAATTCAAGAGGTTGGTTGGCTCCTGTTAGTTTGACCTTGTTGACGGGCGAGCCGATGGCTTGAACCCGTAAACCATTCGCGGCGCACTTCTCGCTAACCTCATCCAGTTCCT
>CAMLEL010000166.1 GCA_946478935.1 uncultured Armatimonadota bacterium | reverse complement strand
GAATGCGGCCGGGTCTTCCAAGACGGGAGTAATGTCTTTGAAGAGAATGCCCGGTCGGGGAAAGTCAGGTACGTCGCGAATCAGCTTTGCTGCCAGAAGTTCTGCCATCGCGCGGAAGGATACCTTTAGGACTTTTGAGTTTGGCTCTGGCTGGACCGTCCGGGCCCTGAGGAATGCCTCAGCACCAGCTAAACTCAATTTGTGATCAACGAAGAACGGCTGGTAAAGCTCTTCAAAGACTTGTGCCTGATCGACGCGCCCGCGCTCAAGGAAGCCGACAGCGTTGCATTCGTCCGCAGGCACCTTGAAAGTATGGGTCTTGAGGTGTCCGAGGATGATGCCGCGACGAAGGTCGGCGGTAACGCCAACAACCTGATCGCCTGGAAGCGCGGGACTCTTCCCAGTGCACCCAAAATATTTCTGTCTGCCCACTTCGATACGGTGGAACCTACGGCAGGATTGGTAATCGGCGAGCGCGACGGAGTCTTCTTCAGCGAATCAGACACCATTTTGGGCGCGGACGACAAGGGCGGTATGGCGCCCGCCATCGAAGCCATTCAGGCGCTGATCGAATCTGGAGAACCGCACGGAGATGTCTGCCTTCTGTTCTCCGTCTGCGAAGAGATTGGTTTGAAGGGGGCGGCCGCACTGGATATTCAGTCACTCGGGCTCGATTTTGGTTACGTCCTCGATACGGGTCCTCCAGTCGGTACGTTTGTGACTCGCACGGCCACCCATGATAAATTGGATATCACGATCATCGGTAAGCCGGCTCACTCAGGCAAGGACCCTGAGCATGGGATCAATGCGATTCAGGTTGCGGCGACTGCCATCACGGGCATGAAGCTCGGCCGGATCGGACCACAAACTACAGCAAACCTTGGCAAGATAGCAGGCGGGACGGCAACAAATGTGGTCTGCCCCAGCCTCACCATCCATGCCGAAGCCCGCAGCACCAGCGTGGATGAGTTGGATGCCCAAGTCGATCACATGATCTCCAAGTTTGAATCAGCTGCCCGAGAGTGGGGCGCGGTGGCAAAGATCGATCACCATCGGCACTACAACGCTTACCACGTTTCGGAAGATTCACCCGTGGTACGCATTGCCCAAGCCGCCAGCCGAAACCTTGGATTCGAGCCGAGCTTGCGCACGACACTCGGCGGAAGCGATGCCAATGTCTACAACCAAAAGGGCATTCCCGCTATTGTCGTGGCCACGGGGATGGATCACATTCACACTCACGATGAGACGATTTCAAGGAAGGACCTGGTCGATACCGCCAAGTTGGCCTATCAGCTGATCTTGGAGGCAGCAAAACAATAAGGCGCATTCGGCGTGACCAGACCGTCCTTAGGCTGGAGATAGGAGTAAATATGACAAATATG
Source organism: uncultured Armatimonadota bacterium (assembly GCA_946478935.1). Next base: position 4,597 of record CAMLEL010000166.1, on the reverse strand, counting down.
CGACGTATCGTCATTGCGGCAACACTCGCCGCTGGAGCTGTCACTGTCCAAGCGCAAGAATCCCGACCGGTCGGGCTCTCTTTGCGAGGAGGCTTGTTCTTCGGTGGAGGTGAGACCGACTTGGCGGCCGGCGCCGAGCTAAAGGTCAAAGACGTGAACTGGGAAGGTATCGGGCAGGGATACACGGGCCAGATCACCGTTTCCCTCGACACCATCGGGGGCACCACGCCCGCCATGCTGAACTTTGTAGCACGGAACAATGAGTGGTACTGGACCGGTGGCGCGGGGGTGATGTTCGGGGATGACGATACTCGATTCGGGTTCCAGGTAGGGCTTGGATACGATTTCGTGCGCGGCCAGACTCCGCTCTTTGTTGAAGGAAAGTTCTGGGGCGGCGGAAGAAGAAGTGGCGTGGGAGTCTACGTCGGCGTTCGCCTGTAAACGACTCTGGCCCGTTCGGCGTATTATGGTCGGACGGGCTATTTTATGCGTCCCAGGACCAGGGTCGATGTACTGAACCTTGGGGTCAATAAAACGTTATTCCTTCCATCGTATGGAACTGTGTATCGGGGCAGCAAGATTGAGCTCAGGCAACCAAACGGACCAGGCAACCGAACTCGCGATCATCGAGCGTTGCCGCCGTCAGGATTTTGAAGCCTTTGGCAAACTCGTCGATGCCTATCAGAACCGGGTCTTCGGATTTGTGCGCCGGATGGTCTCCAACGCCGAAGAGGCCTCTGATATTACGCAAGAGGTTTTTATTCGTGCGTTCCAGAGTTTCCACCGCTTCGATGGCCGGTGTTCAGTTCGAACCTGGCTCTTTCGAATTGCCTACAATTTGTGCGTTGACCGAGCTCGGAAAATCGATCGGTCCCCTTCGGAAGTCAGTATTGATGGGACAGCGGATATCGATGAGACATTCGATGTTCCGGATGGTCGCTGGCAGCCGGATCAGCTTGCAATCGATGCTGAGTTGGCAAGCGCCATTGAGGCCGCAATTGCGACGATGAGCGAGAAGCTGCGAAGCGTTTTGCTACTTCACGACAAGGAAGATATGGCTTATGAAGAGATTGCCACGATGGTCGGAGTTCCAGTCGGAACGGTGAAAAGCCGATTATTTTTGGCAAGGGCCCATCTTCAGCAACATTTACGGAATTACCTCCAAGCCGAGGTGTCATAAAAATGAAAAGATCTGAAATCTTCGAGACTGGCGAGATGACGATGTCTGAGCAAGAACTGGATGCCAAGCTGGCCGAACAGGGTCAGATGGAGATGCGGCGCCTGGTTCAATCAATGTCCGAAGAAACGTTGAGCCTTTCTTGGCGCAGCCAACTGAATGAAACGCTTTTGGCCCGTGTCGCAGCTCGCCAACGACGTCGGCGATTTACCTGGTTCGTCAGCCCGGCCCTTGGGCTGGGAGTGGCCGGAGCGCTTGCCTTCGTTTGGATGGCCCGCACGCCGGAAGTACGCAATCCGATTGAAGAAGTCAATCGGCCCCAGATCGAGGAATCGTTGGTTGCAACGTATCAAGACACACTGCGATATACAGACATCACGGGTGTGGGTCTGAATCCGGATGAGGTTGTGAATCGAAGAACCCTATCGGCAACGGCCGATATCGTTGAGGTGTCACTAGACTCTTTATGATGCGACCGGTCTACTTGGCGCTCGCCACGATTGCGGTATTCGCCGTCACGCTAGGCACTGGCTCGGCCCAGTCCGAATTGCCACAGATTCTCGAACTGAGTCGGAAATCGGCGGGCAAGCTACGGTATAGCGGAATCCGCAAGGTTCAAATGAAGCTCGGGCCGGACACTGTCCAACACACCGAGTACATCCTCCGGGATGGAATGCGAACTCGAATCTGGTTTCCTGACGAAGGCTCTTTTCGAGGGCAGATCATCGTTGAAACCGAGAAGGAGCGTCGGCACTTCTTTCCAGATCGAAATCAGATCGAGGTCATGCCGCCTCGACGGCCGGAGCATTTCACCCGTATCGGCAAGCCCGGACGGGATGGTAAACCCCGCGCAACATTTCGCGTGTTTGATGGCGATACGATCGCTGGGCGCGAAACTCGACGAGTCGACGCGGTTGGCAGCAACGGCGCTGTCTTCATGAAGATGTGGATCGACAGCAAAACCGGACTGACGCTCAAACGTGTCGTCTATGGCAAGCACGGACCACAGGCCACATTTGAGTTCACGAGCGTGGATTACAAGCCGCAACTCAAGAAGTCAGACTTTGAACTGACGATTCGCGGTGCACGGGTGATGACGCCTCGTGATCGACTCGACGACTTAATCAAACGCGGCGGATTTCAGTCGGTGGTCCTCTCGCCAAAAGACCCATATAAACTGGAGTCGGCACGAATCCAGCGAATAGAGAACGTCTCCGCGCTCGTCCAGGTTTATGTAAAGAACGATGGACGCGTTTCCCTTTATCAAGTCAAGGCGCCGATCGATCCGAACCGGCTCCGCCGAAGTTCGCGAGGTGAAAGGGTCGGTACCTACAGCTGGCAGAAGAACGGAACCTCGTTCGTGCTCATCGGCGATCTCACCGACAATAAACTTCGTGAGATTGCTCAACGCCTCGGTGGCTAGGGACCAGGGAGCCCTTCAGTTATACTGATGGGAGTGGCCGCGCGCGCGTCTTCAAAGCGGGTAGGTCGGGTAAGAAAGCCCAGCCCGACCTGGTGGAAATGGACTAAGCGGTCCATCCTCGTACTCCTGACGCTTTTCTGCATCGGCGGAACCATCTTCAGCTTCTTGCTCTACCAGGAATACCAGGTTGCTGAAGCTAAAATATCCAATCTGAACGAACTGATGCAGGCGGTGTCCCGCTCTCCTTCGCAGATCTATAGCGCGGATGGCAAGCTGCTCTATCAAGTGAGCGCCGAATATCGAAAACCCATTCGATACGAGGAGATTCCCGAGAATGTGCGCAATGCGGTACTGGCAGCGGAAGACAAACGCTTCTTTACGCACCAAGGCATCGACTACATCGCGATCGGACGCATCCTATTTACCAACGTAAAGGAGCAACGCGCTGCTCAAGGCGGTTCGACGCTGACGATGCAGTTGGCCAAGCTCCTGTACACCAACAGCGAGAAATCCTTCAAGCGAAAGCTGGGTGATATGGCGATGGCTCTTGCCATCGAGCGAAAGCTCACCAAAGAGGAGATTCTGCAGCTCTACTTGAACAAGGTGTTCTTTGGTTCGGAAGCGCACGGCATCCAGGCGGCCGCGGACGTCTACTTCGGAAAGTCGATCGATAAGCTTACAATTGGCGAAGCGGCGCTCCTGGCGCGCTGCGTCCGCAGACCGAGTGATGAGAATCCTTTCCGAAACCCGGAGAAGGCAATCGAGAACCGGAACACCGTGCTTGCGATCATGCGCGACGAAGGCATGATCTCAGAGTCCGAATATGCCGATGCGAAGGCAGAGCGCTACAACTTCAAACGCCAGGCGAGCATTGTCGCCGAGCGCTTCTACAGGTCCAAGTATTTCGTCTGGCACGTGCTCGAAACCTTCAAGCGTGACTTTCCTGACGTGCCCCTTTCTGCGGGCGGCTACAAGATTTACACGACCCTGGACACCACGATGCAGTCTGTGGCCGAAGCTGCGGTTCGGGAGACGGTGGCCCGAAACCGAAGAAGCGGGGTGACGACGGCGGCCTTTGTCGCGATCGATCGCGATGGTCGAATCCTTTGTGAAGTGGGAGGATTGGACTTCGACAAGAACCAATTCAATGTTGTCACCAGTGGTTACCGGCAACCTGGATCGGCGTTCAAGCCCTTTGCCTATGCGACCGCATTCGCAACGGGCGCACTCAACATCAACGACAGTATTTCGAATGCTCGCTACGTTCGGGAAATGCCGGGCGGCGCCAAGCCGTGGACTCCCAAGAACTCAAATGGCCAGTACGGAGGGAACGTTAGCGTCTCATCGGCATTCAAGTTCAGCATGAACGTGCCGATGGCCCGGGTTGGTGAGAAGACGGGCGAGAATACAATTCTCGCTTTCTGCCGTTCGAACTTCGGATTCACTTCACCCTATCTTCAAGCCGTACCAGCGATGGTCCTCGGCAGCGGGGAAGTGACCCCGCTGGAAATGGCTCAGGGCTACAGCACGTTTATGCTTCGAGGTAGCCGCGTCAAGCCGTACTGCATCACTCGGGTCGTGGGTCCTGATGGCTCGGTTTTAAAGGTTTATCAATCAGAGGTCACCGTCAACGCGCTGGACCAGCAAGTAGCCGATGAGATCGACGCCTTGATGCGGATGGTCATTACCAGTGGAACGGGAACCCGGGCGGGATCAGTGCCCAACGCCCGTGGTAAGACCGGAACAACGTCCGAGAACAAGGACGCCTGGTTCTGTGGGTATGCCGATGGGATCATCGGCATCGGTTGGATTGCGAACGAGGTGCGCGAAAATGGGCGCCCGGTCTATCGCCCGATGGGCGGTAGAGTTTATGGTGGGACCGTCACGGTCGACTTCTGGACGAAGGTGATGACCTACGCTCAGAAGCGATTTGGCAAGCAGATGGAACGTCCCTCGATGTCCGCGATCTTGAGGAACTCGGATTCGCCTAACGAGAT
>CAMLEL010000165.1 GCA_946478935.1 uncultured Armatimonadota bacterium | reverse complement strand
TCTTTTGCGAGTCCACAGCGCTGAGTATGTCGACGCGGTCAAGGAAATGGATATACAGGGAGCCGCTTCGCACGTGAACCCGTCAGCATTCGGATTCGGTGCCGGTGACAATCCCGTCTTTCCAGGAATGTTCGACGCATCGCTCGCCTACGTTTCTGCAACAGTAGCGGCAGCCGAAGCGGTAAGTAATGGCGAATCAATGGCCTTTGGCATCGGCGGCGGCCTCCATCACGCTCACAGGGACCGAGCCAGTGGATTCTGCATCTTCGATGACCCCGCCATCGCCTGCCACATACTGCGTGAAAAGTTTGAGCGTGTGGCATATGTGGACATCGACGTTCATCACGGGGATGGAGTCCAATGGCTCTTCTATAAGGACCCGTCGGTCTTAACTTGTTCAATTCATGAAGAGGGTCGAACGCTCTTCCCGGGTACCGGATTCGTCGAAGAGACGGGTGTGGATTTCAGTTCTATCAACGTCCCGCTCGCAGCCAAAACGACCGGAGATGTTTGGGTCGATGCATTCGAGCGGGGAATTCTGCCCGCATTGGAGGCATTCGATCCGCAAGCCATCGTGCTTCAACTAGGCACTGATACGCATCGCGAGGATCCGCTCGGCCATATCCGGTCGACCGCACAGCATTGGCTGGCGGCAGTTAAACACGTGAGAGATCTTGCGCTGCCCACGGTCGTTGTAGGTGGTGGTGGCTACAACCTGACAACGGTTCCAAGGATGTGGACGGCGGCCTGCCTGACCCTTGGCGGATTGGAGTTTGCGAACGAAATCCCCGAAGACCTCGCCGCCGAGTGGGGAATGTCGACTTATTTGGACGACGAAGAAGGAGAACGGGGAATTGGACTACAATTTGCCGACGGGGTGGTCGATTGGCTCGAGCGCAACGCCCACCCCAACATCAGCTAGTTTTCGTCGGCGGTCATCCCGACGACTTGGAAGTTCAGATTCAGTGTGCCAACGAAAACGGCATCGCCTGTGTTCAAATTGATTTCGTACAGATCGTTGTCGAAGCCCGCGCCGTTGGATTGGCTTACCAACATCCACGCTCTGCCGTCGTCATCGATGTCGAATTGTGTGTCGGACGGAACATCGACGCCCAGCGACCCGATGAATGTGACTTGGCCACCATTGGGAGATGGGCCACCATCGATCCCACCCACGCGGACGAGCGCGTCGTCGAAATCATCGATCGCATAGAGTGTTGTTACACCCGCGCCAGCAAAGTTGTTGGTGTATGCAGCTGCGACAAGATCAGAGTCAGGGTTGATGTCCGTATCAGTTGCCGTGGTCGAACCGTTATTCGGATTCAGTCGAGCATTGTGATCAGATGGATCGACAACTCGGATTCGATCGACAACAGGATTAATGTCGAATCCAAGTGCGAAATCGAGGTTGTTGGAATGTGTTCCCACCGTCGACTTGGATCCGGTATTTGGGTTGATACGCAACACGTCGCTGGTTGTGTCCTCAACTGAGTAAAGAAAACCGTCGGCTGGTCGAAAGTCCAAGCCGGTCACGGCGTCGCCTCCATGGTTAAAACTTCCGATGTCGTCTACGTTTTGGGGAGAGTCGGCGTCGATTTCTGCCAATACTTGGTTGAACCCATCCCAATACAAGATGTAGAGCCGCTTTCCAGAGATTCCGTTGTCGTCGTCTCCGCTGCCTCCGCAACCCAGCAAAGCAATCGCGGCGAAACAGACCATTAAGGTTTTCTTCATAATCCTCACTTCCGCTTAGACATACATGCAACAGTTGCTGGGTTGTTCGCTCCCAGAATGATCAATTCGACGGGCAACGGACAAAAAGTCCCAACATTTTGAAATTTGCCGGTTCGTGGGAACTGATGTCCAAAGGCGGTGGTCATGACAACTATGGACTCGACACTAAGTATTTTGGACCGCTACAAATCGTGGACCCCGTATCTCCTGAGTATCTTACGCGCCGTATCCGGCCTCCTATTCATGCAACATGGCCTTCAAAAAGTGTTCGGGCTGCTAGCGTCAAAAGGACAACCACCCATTGCATCGATGGCGGGAGTCGCTGGCGTGCTGGAATTGGTGGGAGGTGCCCTGTTGATCCTTGGGCTATTTACTCGTCCGGTGGCCTTTCTGATGTCCGGAACGATGGCAGTCGCATATTTCATGGCCCATGCACCGGGCGGCTTTTGGCCGATCATCAACAAGGGTGAACTCGCCGCATTGTATGCGTTCGTATTCCTCTACATATCTGCGGCTGGCGCAGGACCGCTTAGCTTGGACGCACTGTTAAGTCGAGACCGCCGGGTCTAATCGTTAACGCTCGGTGGTTCCACACCGTGGAGCCACCGGACAAAGAAGTCTCGTCGCTTCCGTTCGCCATAGGGTCCACCGTCCGTATGATCAGCGCCGGGTATCACGACGATTTCAAAGTCCTTGCGTGCCTTAATCAAGGCATCGGCCAAGCGAAATGTGCTTTCAGGTGGAACGTTTCGGTCCTGTTCGCCAACGATCAGCATGAGACGGCCCTTCAGCTTGCTGGCATTGGTGATATTGGATTGCTCATCGTAATGCGATGCAACTGGGTAGCCCATCCACTGTTCGTTCCACCATTGCTTGTCGATTCGATTGTCATGGCATCCGCACGCGCTGACGGCGACTTTGTAGAACTCGGGGTGGAAGAGCATGCCGCCGGTCGAACTCTGCCCGCCCGCCGAGGTGCCATAGATCCCGACGCGATCGATATCGGCCTGCGGCATTTTCTTGGCGAGCGCCTTCATCCACAGAATTCGGTCTGGGAAGCCAGCGTCGGCCACGTTCTTCCAGCAGACATCGTGAAATGCCTTGCCACGGTTGTTGGTGCCCATGCCATCGATTTGTACGACGATGAAGCCCAATTCAGCCAATCGGTGCATATTGAAGAACGGTCGAAAGCCGTGGGGTACATGACTGTCGTGGGGTCCCGCATAGATGTTTTCGATTACGGGATACTTTTTCTTAGCATCAAAATTCGAGGGCTTGACGACAATGCCCCAAATGTCCGTTTTCCCATCACGTCCCTTTGCAGAAAAGACTTCTGGAGCGCGGATTCCATTTTTGGCAAGAAGGCTGGCGTCGGCCTTGACAAGAGCAGCCACAAGTTCTCCCGAATCAGTCCTTCGCAACTCATGAACCGGCGCCATGTCTACTCGAGAAAAGGAATCAATAAACAGCTTTCGCTCGGGCGAGAATTGAAAGAAATGGGTTCCGTCTCCCTGAGTCAACTGCTTGAAGCCGGTGCCGTCAAAATTCACGGTACATAGATGCAAATGATACGGGTTGTTCTTGGCGTCACCCAGGCCACTTGCGGTGAACCAGATTTGTCGTGAAGATTCATCGATGTGATTGATGCCTCGCACGACGAATTTGCCTTTGGTAATAGGCTTTGCCGAACCGGTTTCGGTAGATATGAGATAGAGATGGCTCCATCCGTCCCTTTCGGACTGCCAAATCAGTTCTTTGCCGTCGGCCAAGAGTCGAGCGTTGGTTTTGCTCTGGTCGATAAAAGTGGGTGACGTTTCATGGACGACGGTGCGTACGTTTCCGGTTGCCGGATCGAGGGCGATGATTTTGTGTTCGCGATAGCCTCTTATTGGGAACTCGATGAAAGCCGTCGATTGTCTCCACTGAACTCCCGGAGGTCCACCCCAAGGCTGCCCGCCTCCCATAATAGGTGGGATTTCGACCTTGGCCTCAGATTTTTGGAGTCCGTCGATAATCCAAATCTCGTATTCGTCGAGTTTGTCCCCTGGTTGATCATAGAGTCGCTGTTCCAAGGCAGCCCGCGTGCTGCCAGAGACGGCGGCTTTTAAGAGATACACAAGTTGTCGCGAGCCAGGCAGAAGTCTAAATGCGAGCACCTTGTCGGAATTCGGGACTGAAATGGCGCGTGCGTAAGAACCTTGCTTCGACACAACCGTCCAAGCGTCGCCTGTGCGAAGTTCGACCTGTCCCTCGCGGACTCGCACTCTACTGTCTTGAGCACCCTGTCCTCGCTGAAAAGTGCCCAGGTAGGGGGCCGGATACTCTGGATTGGGCTCAGATTCGATTTCGGTCTGCTGAACATTGACCGAGTCCCACGCGCCTCCTTTCGTAACGGCTCCAGACTTCATGTCGAATGTGAAGGCGTCTGAAGAGACTCGAAACGTCAGTTTCTCATCGGCCTGGAAAGCAATGGCATCAAATGGTAGGCGATCTGACTGAATTGTCCTTCCGAGACTGCTCGTCAGACCTTGGGCGAGTTTCACGTGATCGAAGGCTGGCGCTACTTTGCCATTTCGGCCATCCACCCGCAGAAATTCCCTGGTGCCACTGGGGCCGTCCTTTCGAAACCAAAGTCCGGCGCCATTATCGATCCAGCCATGGGTGAGCGTGGCGTTCAAAACAGCATTCTCGGCTCGGCGCTGAAACTCGTTGGCTCGACGATAAGCATCGACCAATTCGGTTTGAGTTGGGCGAAATGGTGCCTGCCCTAGAACAGTTCCGCTAAGCGCAAGGACGAGCGTCAAAATTCCGGCCGGTTTCATGATCGTGATTCTATCTTGATTTGGATGGATTGGCGATGACATTCCGAATGGTCCGATCTACGTTGTTCGCTGTGTTGGGGTCGATTCCTGACGGATGCCATGCCTTGGCAGAGTTCTGCGGAGGATAAATATAGGCGGCGATACTGCACGCGGCCACGTAGGAGCCGAGAAGCGATGCATGGTTACCATCTGCAGACCAAAGCTCCAAGTTCGGCTTGTCGGCGAGCAGGCGATCCCAAACTCGACCCACCGGAACAATTTTTGCACCGCTTGGACCTGCGATTTCTTGATACTCCTTGAGGATGTAGGCCGTCTCGTTCCAGCCCTTTCTTGGCCATTCGGCAAAGAGCCAGGTCCTCAATCCATTTTTGATGGCCAGCTTGGCGATCTGAACGGCTCCAGAGTGGTCGTATTCGTACTTATGTGAACTGCTCAGCTTGGCGCCTTGCATCACAATGGTGTGCCACTTCTTCGATTGGATGTCCCGCTTGAGTTCCTGATTGTTTGCCAGCTCCTCAAGAAAGCCAGACGAGTAGCTTTTTGTTCTGACTTGGACGTTCACACTACGGCGTTCGATCAGGTTTTCGACCATAGCCGGTAAGTCGTTGGCTGCGGTGTGGCTATTACCCAGGAACAGGATATTCAGGGGAGCGCCGGTGAGGTAAGCGACCAAGGCAATCGTTAGCACGTAATGCCCTACGCGTTTAGATCAGGCCCAAGTTTCCGAGTTTACTTGATGAAGCCGATCACGCTCAGCGTGTACTTGGTGCCCGAGCCCTCGGCATCGAAGTGGGCACGGACAAAATTGCCCCGTTTGGTGCGGCCAAAAACTTCCTGATGACCACCAGAACCAGTCGCCGTGGCTTCCAGGATTTGCTCATAGTGCTTCACCACTTTTGCCGGTGGATCGTCGGATTGGCGAACCAGTTCGAACCTAACCTCGTCCGGAGGCAGGCTGCCACTGACGAGCTTATTGTTCTCGACCACCTTCGAGCCGGGATATTCTGCCAGATCGAAGGCTCTTTCCAACTCTTCCTGGGTTGCAGGCTTTTTCTCTGCGGTTTGAGAAATAGACATCTCCGATTCTGGCTTCACCGGAGCCATTTTTGGAGGTGCAGTCGCTGGGCTTCCGCAACCGAGAATCAACACTGCAATCAGGGATAACCACAAGAGTCTTGGCACTTCGCAAGTGTACTCTCAGGATCGAATCCTCCCTCGGCCTACCTCAAGGCTTCAGTTTGCCGGCGGGGGAATCTGGTTACCACGCCCAGGTCCCCAGCTTCGCTTGAGCTGCTCAGTCAGCTGGTCAACCCTTCTGCGAAAATTCGCGGGCAGCCGATCAAAGGTTGAAAACGCCTGGTTTCCTGGCGAATTATCTTCCAACTGCCGGCTCAGGGAGACCTCGGGGGTGAACTGAAATCGGAACGAAAAGGTCCGCTGGGACCC
>CAMLEL010000164.1 GCA_946478935.1 uncultured Armatimonadota bacterium | reverse complement strand
GGTGATCAATATCGCCAAGACGTACCGTAATCGATCGATCCCGCTCGAAGATCTCATTCAGGAAGGTGCGATCGGCCTGATGCAGGCGGCGGAACGATTCGATCCGGAGAAGGGCTTCCGGTTTTCCACTTACGCCACTCATTGGATTCGCCAGGCGATCGGCAGAGCCATCGACAACAAGTCCAAGGCCATTCGGCTGCCAGCCCACGTTTCGCAGTCGCTTCGCAAGATTGAAAAAGAAAAGATTCGTCTGGCCCGAGAACTCGGCGCGGATCCCAGTCCAGAACAGATTGCGGCGGCGATGGGGATCTCGGCCAAGAAGTTACTGACGCTGGTCCAATCATCCCAAGACCTGCTGTCGCTGGATATGACAGTGGGAGACAGCGGGGGCATGACGCTTGGCGGCCTGATCAAAGACACCAAGAACGGCGACCCCGAAGCTTTGGTGTTGAGCCAAGAGATGATCGAAGAGCTGCAACGGATCATCTGCGAACTGAATGAGCGCGAGCAGCGCGTGATGCGGTTGAGATTCCGGCTCGACGGTTCAGAAGCCCCGCTTCAGGAAGAAATCGCCAAGGAACTGAAACTTTCTCGAGAGCGGGTCCGCCAGATCGAGGTCCAGGCGATCAAGAAGCTCCGAGCCTTGGCAACGCGCCGTCGACTGCGCGATATGCTCAGCAAGTAACTCCTCTACTCGGCGTCTTCTCGCGGGAGGTATTCGAACGTGCTGAACCACCACATGCCCAGCCCGGCGAAGAATGCGATCATAAAGATCATTACCATCCAACCCGTTTGAGCGCTGAACGTATTGATTCCCAGAGCATTGGCCATGTTGCCAAAGAATCCTGAACCACCGGCAGACGAGGGCCGCTGGGCAATCGCGCTCAGGTAGGAACTGACGGATAGCGCCGACATGCTCCCAGGCATATTGGGCACTGCGGTTTCCCAAGCGAAGGCGAATAGAAGGCAGACGACCATCGCGGCCTTGCTCATCAAGAGCGTGACGAATACAAACAAGGTTCCGTAAGCAAGCGAGCCCACCAGAATCGCAACGGCATCACCCATCAGCTGTGGATTCGAGAAGGGATTACCGTACACCGATGCCGATACCAGAAGCATCGTCAGAATGGAAACCAGGAATACAGCCGTCGCGCTGGCCAGAATTCGAAAGAGAAGCAGCCGCCAGCGTTCGATCGGTCGCGTCAGCAGATATACAATTGTCTTTTGCTCGATTTCCTGCCCAACCACCGCTGAACTGAAAATTGCGGATGCCAATGGAAGTATCCGAAAGACGAATAGCGACGAGAGCATCGAATAGGACTCGGCAGGGTCGTCCATCGGCATTACGTAAAGAAAGACCTTGGAGAGCCCAAAGAAGCCGATGGCGACGACGATCCAGACGAAGAGCCGCCGAACTCTGAGGAAATCGCGCAGAGCCGCTTGATAAATGAATAGGCTCATCCGGTCACCAAGTATCGGAAGATGGATTCCAGGTTGTTGTCAGGACTGCTGAATGCCGTAACGGGCACACCTTCCTTGAGCACGAGGTTCGGGATTTCGTCATAGAACTTGCTCGGCTCCCTCGTTTGGAGTTCGATGGCGTCACGGTCGAAGTGAACGCTCAAAACATAGGGAAGAGCAACCAGCCTTCGGGCAACCTCGCGCGGCTCTGGAGTTTCAATGCGCACCCGATGCGGATACTTGTCAATGAGTTCGCGAATAACCCGAAGGTCACCAGCGGCCATGAGCCTGCCCCGGTGCAGCAAAAGGATTGAGCGGGTCATCTGCTCGACCTCGAACAGAATGTGGCTGCTCACGAGGATCGAACGGCCCTTATCTGCTTGCACCCGGAGGATGCTCATCAGCTCGTGGCGACCCACCGGGTCCAAACCATTGAGCGGTTCATCGAGCAGGATGGCGTCAGGGTCGTTCAATAGCGCCTGAGCCAGCTTGATGCGTTGACGCATCCCCTTGGAATAGCCGCCAATTTTACGGTCGCAACGATCGGCCATGCCGACTTCATCCAACACGAACTGGGCTCTTGAAGTGGCTTCGGCGTGACTGAAACCGCTGTAGCGGGCCATGCCGTAGACGAACTGCCGTCCGGTCTGCCATTCGTAAAAGTTGTCGATCTCTGGGCAGTATCCGAGTTTCCGAAACACGCTGGGGTTGGCAAATGGGTCCAATCCATTGACCAAAACCTGACCGGTGGTGGGCCGAACTTGCCCGGTCACCATCTTCATCATCGTGCTCTTGCCCGCACCATTCATTCCCAAGAGTGCGGTGACCCCGGGGCCGATCTCGCAAGTGACGTCGTTCAGACCAATCACCTGCCCGTACCATTTGGAGGCGTTAAAGAGTTGGATCATCCCACAATCTCCACGGGTCGGATTCGACGCCAGGCGACGAGCATCATAAGGGCGCTAAGCAAGAAGATAAACCCCAGGCTCATGAACAGGGATGGCGCCGGCACCATTTTGATCATCGTCGGAATCCCAAACGGCGGCGAGCCATCTGTTCCCAGAATGCCCTTGGCCATGCCGATATTGAGTCCGTCGATGCTGCCGTAATACAGATTGGAAACCAGGCTCTGGACTGCTTCGGGAGCCTCATCACCCCGTCCCCTTCGTCCACCCTGGGTGCTGATCCATGCAAACGTCATCAGCTGAGTGAAGAAATTTGTGATGAAGTAGATTCCGGCGTAAACCGCTCCAGCCAGCCGACCTTGGTTGAAGAGTGAGGACAGACCAGTGATCAAGGACGCGTTGAATGCGGCCCCGATCAGGAGCATGATCAGGACTTTGAAGATCAGCAGGTAATCGGAACTGAGAAAGCCATATTCTCGGTAGCTCATGGCCCCGTAGAAGTAGAAGAATAATGGGGGCACAGCAGAAACCACGAAAAGCGGCAGAAATACGCCAAACCATTTGCCAAGCAAATAGTCCGCTTTTGTGCAGGGCTTGCTCAAGTACACGAGCAGCGCGTTGGCGCGGTTATCGTTGGCGATCGAGCCTGCTCCCAGAATCAACCCGATCGCCAGAAACCAGATCTGGCCGTACGAATAGCCAAGCAGGAATTGATCTTTCCATACGAGGCGATTGAGAAACGTGCTAAGTGGATTGGGCGCGTTAGGAGGCGTATTGGCCGCCATCTGATCGATCACGAAGAGGGTGAAGATCATGCCGAAGTAGTAGCCTCCGGATAGGAATGCGAACACCCAAGTCCACTTCTTTTTCAATCCAAGCAGGATTTGCGATTTTGCAATGACCCACCACCGCAGGCGCGTGTCGAGGAGTTCGCCATCGTAATTGCGATAACTCAGATCAGCAATGGGTGTGGATGCCATTACAGCTGAAACCCTCCCTCGACGTGTTGCACCGGTGCACCGATGCTCTCCAAGAATGCGTCTTCCAACGATCGCTCGGCTTCGATCAAGCCGCGCACCTGGACCTTGGCGATACTTGCCGCCTCCAAAATCAGCCGACTGGTTTCCACGGGTGTCATGGAAGTGGTCACGCGGTAGCTGGAATGTGAAAGCTCTTCCCAGTGCGCGCCTTTCTCACCCAGAATCTGTGCGAAAGCGTCGCTGTGCTCGATGAGTTCGACATCCATCGGAGCTCCCTTGATCTTCTTGAGCTCCTTGATCATCCCCTGGACTCGAAGTTGACCACGCATCACCACGATGACCTGATCGGCTACGCGCTCGATGTCTGGCAGGAGGTGGGAACTGATGACGACGTTCAGGCCCTTTCCGTGTGACACGGATCGGACCAACTCAAGCATATCTTCGCGCCCGGCTGGATCCAAGCCGTTGGTTGGTTCATCCAACAGCAAGAGCTTTGGGCCGTGCACGATTGCCTGGGCCAGTTTGATTCTCTGTTTCATGCCCGTGGAGTAGGTCTCCACGTTTCGGTATCTCGCTTCGCCGAGACCGCAGTATTCCAAGACTTCGTGTGCTCGTCGAAGCGCCTGTTCCTTGGGCATGCCCGCGAGTTCTCCGGCATAGGAAACGAATTGGACGGCGCTCATCCCGGGGATGTGGCAATCCTGTTCTGGCATGAGCCCGATTCGCTGTCTGATCTCCCGCCCCTGCGTTCGGATGTCGTACCCCAGAACGGAAGCTGTGCCCGCGGCAGGTGTGACAAAACCGAGGATAGTTTTCAGCAGAGTCGTCTTACCGGCGCCGTTGGGGCCGAGCAAACCGGTACAGCCCTCTGGAATCTCAACCGAAAGGTCGTTCAGCGCGACGAAGGAACCGTACCGCACGACCAGGTTTTGAATCGAGGCTACGCTCACGGGAAGATACTTTACAGGGTTTTCAGTGACTTGGGCGACCAATTTGTTGGAATAGTCATCAAAACCAAGTTCCTATCTATCGAACGATCCCAATTGGTGCCCAAAGGACCCAGTAAACTCGCGCCTATGCGCCTGACGCACATGGTTTCCTGCGCGGGTTGAGCGAGCAAGTTGGGGCCAACCCAACTGGCGGACGTGCTCCGCCAGCTTCCTCGATCGGTGAATCCAAACCTGCTGGTCGGTTTCGAGACTTCGGACGACGCGGGCATCTTGAGGCTGTCTGAACATCAAGCTCTGGTCCAGACCGTGGATTTCTTCACGCCGATCGTGGACGATCCCTACGCATATGGGCAAATTGCCGCCGCCAATGCGCTCAGCGACGTGTATGCCATGGGAGGGAGGCCGATTTCCGTGTTGAATATCGCGTGTTTTTCCCCCGCAACAGCTCCCCCGGAGGTGTGGGCAGCGGTGCTGAAGGGAGCATTTGACAAGACGAGCGAAGCGGGGGCGGTTGTGATGGGTGGGCACTCGGTTGAAGACGACGAACCCAAGTTTGGAATGGCAGTGACGGGCCTGGTCGATCCGGAACAGATGTTCGCGAATACGAACGCGCGGCCCGGAGATCGGATTTGGCTGACGAAGCCTCTGGGAACTGGCATCGTAACCACGGCGGCGAAGAACGACGACTGTCCCAACGACGTACTGGACCTGGCGATCCGGACCATGTCCCAGCTCAACCGTGACGCGTGCGAAACGGGAGTAAAGGCGGGTGTGCGATGCGCAACGGACATTACCGGCTTTGGCTTGGCTGGACACTTGTTCAATGTTGCCCGCGCATCCAAGGTGCGCATCGTTCTCCACGCCGATTCTTTGCCTGCTCTGCCCGACGTGCAGGCGTTAATCGCTCGTGGCCACACGACTGGCGGAGGCCAGAAGAATCGGGACTTCCTCGGAGAGCGACTAACGGTCGGTAGCGCCTCGGAGTGGCTTATCCAGCTTGCCCTGGATCCCCAAACCAGCGGTGGGCTGGCACTTTTCTCTCCATCGGAAATTCCCGGTGGCGTACCAATCGGGAGGGTCGAAGAAGGTGAAGTCGGTGTTGCGTTGACTTAGCCTTGTGCCAATTCCCAAAGCTTGTTCAAGTTTCGCGCATGGCCCTCGGGCGCTTCCGGTGTTTCCAGGAGGATGGGTGTCGCCAGAAACCGACTATCGTTGACCAGCAGCCGAAAGGCTTCGATGCCAATTTCTCCCTCTCCGATATGCTCATGGCGATCGACTCGCGACCCCAGTGGCTTTTTGCTATCGTTGCAGTGAATTGCGTGGAGCTTGCTCAAGCCAATAAGTCGGTCAAACTCGCTCCACATTTGTTCGTATCCTTCCGCGGATCGGATATCGTAGCCAGCAGCGAATACGTGACAGGTGTCCAAGCAGACCCCTAGGCGGTCTGGGTTGCCAGAGGCTTCGATCAGCTTTGCGAGACCTTCGAACGTATAGCTGAGCGAAGATCCTTGTCCAGCTGTCGTTTCGGCAAGGAGCGTGACGTCTTCCGTTTCAGCGAGAACTTCGCGGACATTGATGCCGGCAATTCGAATACCCTCGTCCTCGCCTTGACCCATGTGCGCTCCAATGTGCGAGACCGCCCAACGAATGCCGTACTTGCGGCATCGTTCCAACTCACCCTTGAGTCCGTTCAGACTCTTCTCTCGAATCTCGTCGCTGGGTGCGCACAGGT
>CAMLEL010000163.1 GCA_946478935.1 uncultured Armatimonadota bacterium | reverse complement strand
ACCCTTCTTCAAAAGCTAACGAACAACGGAACCAACATTGAAGGTTGGCGACAGCTTCCAATGATCTATGCCGGCCTATTGGTGGTAACAGCAATCATCTTTGGCTTATTCACGGAGAATCGGAAGTCTATGGGAGCCGCGCAACGCAAACTCGCTGACATGCTGCGTCCTCTGCGTGACACAAGGGTTTGGCGTTTCGGACTCTACTACTTTCTGCTATTCGGCGGCTTCGTCGCATTGGCCCAATGGCTGGTGCCCTACTATGTGAACGTCTACGGAATGTCGTTGGCGACGGCTGGATTCCTTGCCTCGGCCTTTAGCCTTCCTTCCGCGCTCACCCGAGCGGTGGGTGGTTTCGTGGCAGACCGGTTTGGCGCGCGCACCACGCTGTACTGGGTGCTTAGCGGGTGTGGGCTCTTGTTCATCCTGTTGATGACCCCGCGCATGGACATTCAATCTCCAGGCGAGGGCATCATGGCGGACAGAGCGGGAACGGTGACTGCCGTGTCGGCAAACTCTATCGCCATCGGGGACAAATCGTATGGTCTGCGCGTGCAACCCGTGCGGCAAACCGGAACAGAACGCAACCTGATCCTGCCCACATTCACGTCCTGGCAGGATCCCATTGTCAAAGTTGGACAAGAAGTAAAGAAGAAGGAGTTGATCGCTCGCGGAGTGACGCACGTGTACTTTCAGGCCAATCAGTGGGTGTTTACTGTATTGGTGCTCATGGCTGGCGTCCTCATGGGAATCGGGATGGCCGCGATCTTCAAACATATTCCTGCCTACTATCCGAACGACGTGGGCGCCGTGGGTGGCATCGTTGGAGTTATCGGTGGCCTTGGCGGTTTTGTTTGCCCGATCATCTTTGGCTATCTCTTGAAGGCGGTTGGTCTGTGGACCTCCTGCTGGTTCTTCTTTACCGTCCTTGCTATCGTTTGCGTGGTGTGGATGCACATCGTTGTGTTAAAGATGGCCAAGTCTGTCGACCAAGAGGGCCAGTCCGCTCCCGAGCACGCTTAGCGCAATATGACGTCCGTCATGGCGGAGCTAGACAGGCTCCGCCACGATGGATCTATGAAGGTACGTGAGCTGACATCGCTCCGAATCATTTCGCAAACCATTCCCGTATCGAAGCCGACAGATCGGGCTTCCGTGGAGGTCTATCGCCCGTTCTTTCTCGCTGGCGTCATCTGCGTGCTGACGGTCGGATGTCTGCTTGGTGCGATTGCTTTGCTTGGTATCGGAAAGACCGGGACCTACACGAGTTCGGCCTGGGCACCCTATATCCTCGCCCACGCCAACTCTCAACTGTTCGGATGGGTCGGCTTCTTCATCATGGGTTTTGCTCTGCAGCAGCACGCTCCATCGCTTGCTCGGGCGGCGGCCTTCCACCGCATGGCGTGGGTATCCCTCGTCACGATGGGACTCGGCATTGCCTTGCGGTTTGTGGCGGAACCGATGCTTACTTCCAATCCAATCCTCTGGCGACCGGTTGGAATCTTTGCCTGCGTCCTCCAAGCCTTCGCAGTCACGTGCTTTGTGGCCAACATCGGCTTCAACCGACATCGTTCCGGAGGCGTGATAACTTGGCAGTCTCGCTTTGTTTTCGCGTCGCTCGCGTGGTTTTTGATCGTGGCGTGGGCCGAACCCTTCGTCTTTGCCCATTCACATCAGGCCGACCGGACGACTTCAATTCTGTACATCGCTCGCTGGTACCCAGTCCTCCGCGAAGCTCAATTCCTCGGCTTCGTTGCGATGATGATTTTTGGAGTCTCACTGGTCAAGCTCAATTCATGCTTTGGAGCACGACCGGCCAACGCGAAGCTAGGCAAGGTGGGTTTCTTCCTGTGGAGCCTGGGATTGGTCATACGGATGTTCGGATGGCTGGAGAGCTTCGATCATGAGTTTCAAGCTGGAAGTCAGACGATGTTCTTCCTCGGGGGTCTGCTCATCGCGGTGGCGGGTGTTCTTCTGGTTGCCGCGAGTCGAATCTTCGAACCCGTTTCAACGCCCCAACGTTCGCACAAGTTCGTCCGAGGCGCATTCGTTTGGCTTGGAATCGCGGGTCTGATGATGATCTTGGAGCCGATCCACTTGCGGGCGATCGGCACTCCATTTTCACACGCGTACACCGGAGCCGTTCGTCACGCTGTCACCGTTGGCTTCATCTCCCAAATGATTCTGGGATTTGGGTCTCATGTAGTAGCCCGCATGAACGATCTTCCAGAGAAGTCTCTCGCGCCATTGTGGAGCGTGTTTCTCCTGTTGAATTTGGGGAATGCCGCCCGAGTCGGACTGGAAGTCGCTACGGACTATTCGAGCGCGGCATTCATGCCAATGGGGGTCACGGGGTTCGTCGAGCTTGTGGCACTCGGTATATGGGCCTATCACGTAGGGCGTCCGATGCTCACCAAGAAGTTGGAGCTCAGTATTGCCAAGTAATCTAGACCTTGAAATGGTCTCGATTCCCGACAAGCCGACGGCGCTTTCCGTGCTCAATGGGTGCTCGATCTTGAATGCCCTGACTGACTCGGAGCGTGAACACCTGGCCGAGCAGAGCTTTGTGGCCTATGCAGACCGTGGCGAGATTATCTGGCTGGCCGGGGCTCCAGCGCAGAACATTGACGTCGTTGGCACTGGCTTTGTGAAAATGACGCGCAGCACGCCACAAGGCTCGGAGATCGCAATCGAACTCCTGGGGCCAGGTCAATGCTTCGGGCTGATGGTGGCCATCGAGGGCCGGGAGTATCCGCTTTCAGCGATCGCAGTGACCAACACTTGGTACCTGAAAATCCCAACGCGAGCATTCATGGAGGTTTACAATTCGAACCTGAATCTGCGTGATCACCTCCTGCGGAGCCTGGCACCGCGACTCAGGAAGGCACACGAGATGATGGCCCGAATGTCAACTGGACGAGTCGAGCAGCGCCTTGCCGCTGTTTTGCTGATCTTGGCGGACTCATACGGCACTCCCGCGGAAACCGGAATTCGTATTGCCGTGCCCCTGACTCGACAAGACCTTGCGGAAATGGCCGGTACGACCGTGGAAACCTCGATTCGTGTGATGAGCAAACTGCAAAAGGAAGGGATTTTGGCGACTGACCATCAGATGATTACGATCTTGGATGCGGCCTCTCTCAGCGAGTCACTCGTCAATTGAATCTTCGGCCAGTAGTTCCGCTAATTCTTCCGGGGTGTTGGCTCCTCGGCAAGCGCGCGGATCGATGCCCCAATTGGATATTTCTTGGGTGGTTATCGGCCGGCAATCCATTGTGTCAAGCCAAGCCATCAAGCTTCGGGAGCCTGCCGCCCGAATGTCGTTGGTCGAAGCCCATGCTTTGGCGGTGTACAAAGCACAAGTGGGTTGATAGTGCCCGGCGACTATCGGAATCACTGAGTCATGACCTTCGAGCATAGCTGCCATTTCGGGTACCAAGCGTCCATCAAATCTTGGCAAATCGCAGGCGGCGAGAAAGACGGCATCGCCCATGGGATCAAATCGGGCAATCGTGGCCAGTGGGCCGGCATAGTCTTGTTCGTCGCGGAGGAATTTAAAACCGGGCAATGGCTCGCGGCCGAGCACAGTTACTGAATGACAGTGTTCGCCGAGTGCATTTGCAATACGAACCGCGATCGGCTGCCCGTCGATCAGTATGCCGCCTTTGTCGCGACCCATCCGGATGCTTGCTCCGCCGGTCAACAATACGCCATCGATTTGCACACGAGGATGTTATTCAAAACACTTCGTCAAATGAATATGACCGCGGTCATAGACGGTTACACTAGTGGGGACGGATACTGGATTGACAATGGGCAAACTCCCGAAACGCTTTGAGCAGTTTATGGCGGACCACCCAGACATTTCCCGGGCATACGGGGATCTGGGGCGGGCAGTTGCGACAGCAGGGCCCTTGGACGTCAAAACGTGCGCCCTTGTGAAGCTCGGAATTTCGATTGGAGCGAGGCAAGAAGGGGGCGCCCGAAGCAATGTGCGTAAGGCCTTGGAGGCTGGCGTCACGCCCGCAGAACTTCGACATGCCGTCATTCAGGCTACAACGTCAGTGGGCTTTGCGACGATGATGGCGGGGATGACTTGGGTTGAAGACGTTTTGGAGGATTGGCAAGATGACTAAACGGTCGAGTCCCGGAATTGCCTTTGTGGGCGGCACGATTGCCGCTTTGCTGGTGCTTGCGGGTATTTACTTCGGGTCAGGGAAACTCGATAGGTTCGATCGACCTTTGGCAGCATATGCGGCCGCCACCGTCTTTGCGGCGTTCGCAATCGTGTATCGGTACATCATGTGGATTCAGCGACCGCCCACATGGCGATACTTCAAAGCCGGCTGGAGGTTGTTTCTGCGTCCAAAACTGCTGCTGCGAAACATCGGAAAGTTCATCGTCCTGCTTTGGAACAACATTATTGCGCAAAAGTTCATCGAGCGCCGAAGTCACAGTCGCTGGCTGGCCCACCTTTGTTTAGCATGGGGATGCCTGCTCGCCTTTGCCATTACTTTCCCATTGAGTTGGGGTTGGGTTCAGTTCGGTATTGCCCAAAATGGCGTGGATTATGTCGTCGAGTTTATGGGAATGAAGCAATTCAGCTTCCCGCCCGATAGCATCGTTGCGTTTCTCTTTTTTAACGGCCTGAACTTTAGCGCCCTCTTCGTGCTCATCGGGGTTGGTATAGCCATGCATCGCCGGATCTTCGAGTCCGGCGCTCAGTCGGTCCAGTCCTTGGCCCATGACCTGATTCCGCTCTTCCTGCTGTTCGCGGTTTCGATCACCGGTCTGATGCTGACGGCGAGCTACAAGTTAATGGGTGGTTCGAATTTCGCATTCCTCTCCCTTCTTCACGCTTTCACCGTCGTGATTCTGCTGCTCTATATGCCGTTTGGAAAGCTCTTCCACGTCATCCAGAGAACGGCGCACCTTGGCGTGGCCTACTACAAGGAAGAAGCCGCGCGGGATGAGCCGGCCATCTGCATTCGGTCCGGACAGCCCTACGAATCGAAACTCCACCATGACGACCTGGTGGCGGTCATGCGCGAACTGGATCTGGACTTCGGTGAGCACCAGGACTTGTCTCCTCAAGAGAAGCGGAAATTGATCGCAATCAATCAAGCCGCAACCATGCAGGGCACACCGTACGTCGGCTAAGGTTATTGTTGTGATGGCCATGCTTGGAATGCTTCTGGTTGCTTCGGCTCAGCCTCAAGTTGCTCTCACGGTGCTCGCTGCCGCCTCGTTGCGAGCGTCGATGAATGAAATCACCCGCCAGTTTACGTCTGAGAATCCGAAAGTACGCATTGACGTGAGTTATGCCGGCTCGCAAGAACTTGCAGCGCAAATTCAACTGGGAGCTCCAGCGGATGTCTTCTTCAGCGCAGACAGCAAGCAGATGGAAACACTGGTCACCACACGACACATCGCAAAAAATCGCTTCCTGCCAATCGCCCGAAATGAACTCACAATCTTGGTTTCCAAGCGCGCCGCCAAGAAAGTGGGTGGTCTCCGTGCCTTGTCCGCTCCCGGATTACTCTTGTGCATGGCGGCAGCAGAGGTATCGGTGGGTCGATACACCCGACAGGCGCTCGACAAAGCCAAGATCACTTGCGGGGAAGATTGGCATGTGAAGGTAATGGCCAACGTCCGATCCTTCGAACCCAATGTTTCCGCGGTCGTCGCCCGAATTGACCTTGGTGAAGCCGATGCAGGCATCGTCTATCGAACGGACGCTCGAGTCGCCAAGCAATCCATTTCGCGCCCAATACCCAAATCTTGGAACGTAGAGGCAACTTACTTTGGTTCGCCGCTTCAGGGTTCCTCCCAACCTCAGTTAGCTAGGCGACTCGTTGATTGGGTTAGGTCTCGCAAAGGGCAAGGAATTCTCGAGCGGAACGGATTTATCCGAATAAAGTGAACGGTTCTCGTTCAATTCTCTGGGGAATAGCCGCCATCCCGGCGATCGGCCTGATCGCACTGCCTCTTGCCGCCCTAGTGAACCGTGCAGGGGCTCATGGATTTCTCGAAGCCTTGAGACGCGAAGAGACTCAATCAGCGATCATGCTCACGATGCGGACCTCCGCAATCGCACTCTTA
>CAMLEL010000162.1 GCA_946478935.1 uncultured Armatimonadota bacterium | reverse complement strand
GCAATCCTCGCCCTGACGGGCGATCCGGTCAAGCGCGCCTCGATGGCGCATGCCGGTTATCAGCGTGTGCAGGAACTGACCTGGGCTACCGCCGGCCGGAAGATGAAGGCATTCATCGACCGGCAGATGCAAGGTGGTTGAACGCCTTCTCGACAAGCGAAACCGAAACTTCGATCGGCCGGTAGAAGTCGCTCCGTTCCAGGTGGCTGCTGGCCGGCGGACCCTCGGCCAAGATGGCAGCATAAGGTAACTGACCCACCGCGCTAATGCGGCGAAAGGCGAGATCCAAAAGCTTGGGGGTGAAAATCTCCACGACTTGGGTGCCAGGCTTGGCCCAAGCAAGATTGGCCAATCCGGCCCCATGGATCGCGAGAATCTGGTCAGCGCCTTCGAACAGGGCGCGCTGATTCCTCACCGAATGATCTTCCAGATAGACTCTTTCGAATCCGCTTCTCTCCAACATCTCCATGAGCTCCGCTTCATTCGAAACATTGCGGCCCGACTCTGGCCGCCGACTCACGAAGATTCTCTTTGGCGAGTTGAAGGTGGCATAGGGCCCCATCTTTCTACAGGATTCGATCATCCAACTGGGAACGGGTCCCAACGGCTCCTTGATGGTCGGAGCCAGCGCATGCTCAAGCCGAAAATGGTGTGCGGCGGTAGGTGAAATCACCTTCCCCATGGGAATCCCAAGTTCCTCCAGCGTCTCTAACTGAAATCTAAGGCCGCGATGGTTGATGAGAAAATGATCGAGCCCTTCGAGAGTCCCCAGCGCTCGTTTCAAGAGCAGAATCCGGGGCAGCAGATCGATCGTCCAGTGATAGAAATTGGTGTCCGCTCCGCGGGAAGTGAGGATGGCGGTGGTCCCCTTCAGCGTGACGGGCTGGGGAAGTCCTGCCCGGTGGAAGATCCGATTCTTCTCGATCTGCCAGACCTCCCGGCTGAACTCCTCGATGACCTGCTCGGTTTGGGCGACCAGCGTGCCGCCGTAATGGCCCCAGAACCGGCAATGATTGAAAGTCGCTACGCCAGCCGCCGGAAAGACTTCGGGGCCCATGACTCGAAAGAACTCCGGCAACTCCTGACCGAGATCAGGCAGGGGTGGATATTGGATGTTTTCGGGGGTATGAATGATTTCAAAGCGATCGATGAGGCACTTTCCGGCGAAATATGCGTCCAATGAAAGGCTGCCCGTAGGGCGGGGATGATTACCCCGTGCCCGTGCCAAAAGGTCCCACGGAATCCACGCGGACACTGTGGTTCGCAGGCCCATGGCCACGCCTTTGAAGGGTCGGGCAAGCGACTTGGCCGACGCGAGGAGCGTGGTGCGAGCGTTCCCGGGCACGGTCGAATTATACAGGTTGCCTACGCGCAATCGTTTTGGCACAAAAACTGATCAAAATCAACAGGATGGAACTTGCAAGCGACCCAGATGCACCCCGGAAGCGCGTGCTCTATATCGACCATTCGTTCCATCAAAAAACCACGTCAACCCTATTCATGCTGGAAGCGCTGCAGAGTGTTGCCGACGTGGAAGAATTTTGGGATAAGGGTTGGGAAGGCGGCGAAAGTTTCAATCCCCATTCCTACAATGGCCGCGAGCCTGACGTGGTCGTGTTCTTTCAAACGGAGCCTCCAACTGAGATGTTTGCCATGTGGAGTTGCCCGGTTGTGGTCATCCCCATGGCGGACAGTCCCTACTCCTGGCCAACGGATATCTGCCTGCGCCTCTCCAAGTCGCTCGTCATCGCCTTTGGCAAAGCCCAAGCCGAGATGTATCGCAGCAAGGGTGTCCAGGTTCTTCCGATTACGTACGCTTGCACACCCCCAGTGGCAAAACAAGACACTGGTGACGGTTTGACCGCATTCTTCTGGGAGCGCTCCCAGGTGCGTTGGCGCCATGTCAAGACGGTATTGGCGAACACAAACGTAAAGCGCGTCCTAGTGAAGCTCGCCCCAGATCCAGGACAAGCACCATCAGAGATATCCTCTGAAGACCGGGCCGCCTTTAATATCGAGTTTGTGGAAGCATGGGGTAGCAAAGAAGACTATTGGCGTCTCCTATCTGAATGCGATCTGTACTTTGCGCCACGCGCAAAGGAAGGAATCGGGATGAGCTATCTCGAGGCGATGGCGATGGGTCTTTGTGTCATTGCACCGAACAATGAAACCATGAACGAATACATCGAACATGGCGTCACCGGGTTCCTTTACAACCTAGAAACGGTGTCCCCAATCGATCTAACCGACAACCGGGAGATTGGGCGCGCGGCCAGCGAATCGATGTCGGAAAAACTGCGCCAGTTTCCCGCATCGGTGGATCAAGTCATCTCGACCGTTCTAAGTCTTCCTACAAGGCGACCTTCGATCAAGACGAAGACGATGTGTAAGCTGATCGAGATGGCAAAAAGGGCCAATCTCAGAATCGTTGTCCGAAAGGTCAGGTCAATTCTGAGGCCGATGCGTGCAAAATAGCGGTCAGCGCCTATTAAATCTCGCCGCGACGCGTGGAGGCAAGTGAAATCTGCCTTGTCGAATGCGACCCAAAACCTTCGATGCGAAGAAGTAAGCAGGATACAGCGCTTGCATGGTTCGTGAATAGTATTTCTGCCTCATAAGCCGCTTATCATCTTCGACTCGTTCTGGATCGGAACTCAATCCTCCGGCTAATACTGACGTAAGGGTTCGAGGATCGTGTGAAAACGTAAAACCATGTTCGATGGCTCGGATCAGCCAATCGTTATCAGCAGTGATCTTGAAATTCAAGTCGAATCCCCCGATTGCTGCAAAAACTTCGTTTCGCACGAACAGACTTTGGTGTGAAACACCGTTTGTGCAAAGCCACTTGGTGGTCAGGGTCTTCGGGTAGGCAGTGTCCAAACCGTCAAGCAGGTTCACGTTGCAATAGACGCCACCCGTGGGTTGGCTCTTCTCAAAATCATCGTAAATGGACTGGAGCACGTTTTCATCGTTCAAGAGGTCGCCGACGTTAAGAAAGAAAACAAGGTCGCCCTTTATCAGGTCGATGGCCTTGTTCATCGCATCATAGATGCCCTTGTCGGGTTCAGAAATGTACGCCGAAAACCTCGGACTGTATGGGTTCAATGCATCCAGAGTGTCGGCCTTGGAGCCGCCGTCAATGACTACATGCTCATAGTCCCTGAAGGTCTGATTGTAGAGAGACTCAAATGTCCGATCAATAGCGTGCTTCGATTCATTCAGGCAAACACTTACAATTGAGAATGTGGGCATCTAGCTAATCCGAGTTCAATTCTGTTTAAGTCTGAATCGCCAAGTCGGCGGCAGGTGGAATTCTCGCCTACTGAGACGTCGCGCCAAGCGGAATCCAAAGTTATAAAGTGGCCAATAACCACGCTCCCATTTGGAAAAATGACGCTGCCTAATAAGTCGGTAGTCGCAGTGCCAGGCGTCGGCATTGTCGCTATATCCACCAGTCGGCATCTTCGTAAGTACCTCGGAAATACGTAAGTGTCTGGCACCCGACCGAATAGCCCTTACGAGCCAATCGTTATCTGCCGCAATCTGATAACTAGTATCGAAGTTCCCAACGCTCTGAAACAAATGACTTCGGGCGAAGATCGATTGATGACATACCGAGTGGTTATAGAGCCACATGGGTTTCAGCCGCGCCGGGTAATCACTTTCCGGTCCCGGAGCATGGTCCGTATTGCAGTAGCAGAGGTCGATGGATGGATCCTCCATGATCTGACTGACATGAATCAGCGCTTTGCTGTCGACAAAGGAATCTCCAACGTTAAGGAAAAAGACGACGTCGCCGGTGACCAGCTTGAGCCCCTTGTTCATCGCGTCGTAGATGCCCTGATCCGGTTCTGAGACAAACTTGTCGAAGGAAGAGGCGTGGCGTTGCAGGGCTTCAAGGGTCTCAGGTCGCGAGGCCCCATCGATGACGATATGCTCAATCTCGACACCTTCTTGGCCATGAAGGCTCGCGAGGGTTAGATCGATGGCGTTGGGAGGCGCGTTATAACAGACGGTAATAATCGAAAACTTCATCGCCCACCTCCTCTTACATGATGACCTCTTGCAATGTTCCACGGTGGGCCGCTTCCACCGTTCGACCTACCGTCGGGCCGAACCCCCGGATCAGTCCAACCCGCATCGCTGGATGAGACTCTTCAAAGAATCGGAATCCGTTTCGTACCAGCCGGGCACGGATTTCTTCCACCGACCGCCCCTCTCGCTCGTGCCACTCGATCATCACGACATCAAACGCGGTCAAGAGCTGTTCCTTTTCGAGGCGCTCGAAGATTTCGTACTCGGCCCCTTCGGCATCCAGCTTTAAAACCATCGCGCAATCCTGATGGCGATCGAATATTTCTCGTACCGCGACCGCAACGTCGACCACGCGCACGTCCGTCTTCATATCTCGGAGTTCATTGAATCCTTCGAACAGGCCATTGATAGAAGGATGGCTTTTCGAAGTTTGAATAGACATGGTCCCGTCAGAGTCGAAGAGCCCGAAATCGTGGATTTGTAGGCGATCGGCTTGAACAGGATTCATGTTTCGATTCCGCTCGGCAAGCTGGGCAGTAGCCGGTACCAATTCATAGCCGTATGCCCACCGATCCGACCCCCCTGCGAGAAAATCCAAGCTGGCCATGCCCGAGTTCATGCCAATGTCCACCATCACGGCCGGACCGGCCAGATTGAAGCGATAGATCTCTTGGCCGAACACTTCATGGAGAATCGAAATCTCATTCGCTGAGGCGAGCTCAAACTGCAAGTCGCCAACTTGGACCCCCAAACCCGACTCCGTGAGCCAAAATCGAGCGCTCCGATCCATTCTAAGCGAGCGGAGCGCGTCGAAGTTTTCGATCAGCCACCTAGCCCGCGGGTCCTGGCGGCCAAGGTTCAAGTCAAATTCAGGGAAGTTGATGACCGAACCACTGGACGAGACGGCTCCCGGTCGGGTTGCCATCCATCCGATTCGGCGCGAGAGGCTCCACTCAGGCAGGACAGAACCCAGTCGGGTGCAGTCCATGATCTTGCCGAGCGGACGGAGGAACTTCATTGCGATATGGATTCAGAGGCGATTTGCTTGCAGAAACTGCAAGAATCATGCCACCCCTCAGCCTTATGACGACATCCGAAACGGGTTCGGCTCGATTTACCTGCAGATTGAACCCGGTCGGTACATCGGCGAGCGATCACCTGCTAGCAAGGGCAGTCGGAAGGTGTATCACATTCCATGCAAGCGCCTTGATTAGGAACCATGCATTTCGTGGGACATGTCGACGGCTGTAAAATTGCCCGCGGAGATGCTTGAGGCCGGGAGATTTGCAGAGGTCGATCGGAAGGACGGCAAAAAGGAAATACTTCCCACACTCGACAACGGATCGTTTGAAGCTCGTGTTTTTTATGTGGAAACGTATCGAATTACGGAGCATCAAATAGTGCTGCCATGCACTCTGAAGCCCAAACGTTCCGCTACCTACATGGAGTAAAGGAACATCGATTTCAAAAGACAGAAAATCCGCCCTCTTCATCCGAGCCTGTAGGTCCGTCTCCTCGTAGTAGGCGAAATACCTTTCATCAAAGAGCCCAATGCGCTTGAGAACCGCATTCCTGAGCAAAAGGGAGCAGCCCTGGGCGAAGGAGACCTCACGATATCCGTCAGTGGCTGGCGGAATCACATCGTCCAAGTCGCTATGCAATCGAAATCCAACTGCGCCTGACTCCGGATGTTCTTCGGCAAAATCAACCGCTTTGTACAACCACAGTGGGTCGAGTATCTCCGTATCATCGTTCAAAAGTAGACAGTAATCAGATCCATCGGCCATTGACCGAGCCATGCCCAGATTGTTGGCTTTGGCAAAGCCGAGGTTCTTCTCAGAGCGCAAGATTTCCAGCCCGGCCACCGCAGTGGTCGCCAATTCTGCCGAGCCATCTGACGAGGCATTATCCAAGAGAAAGACGCGATAGTTCGGGTAGTCGGTCTGGTTTAACGTTGGCAGGAGTCGCTCAAGGTGTCGCCGACCGTTATGAGTGATCACCAAGATATCGACTCTTGGCAACTGTGAGGGTCCGGGCTCTGACAAGGTCAAGTTAACGCTTTCCAATTTGTATGCTCATCCTGCTGCTTGCGCGGGGATG
>CAMLEL010000161.1 GCA_946478935.1 uncultured Armatimonadota bacterium | reverse complement strand
GTCTTTGGATACTCTCGCCGCCAATCCCTCGGTGGATCCAGTGGCGCAGGTGTAATATGTCTGTGTTCGAGTTTCCTGGGCAAGCCTCAGGACTGATCTTGTGCGGGGCCGAGTATGCGGCTAGGATCGTCCTGAGGCAACAAAGTATACGTACAACGGGGCGAAGCAGGTAAAGAGTATCTACCAGCCCCTTGTAAATAAAACGGTTTATTACGACTACGACACGGCAGGCAGGCGCCTCAACACGGGAGTTGGCTCCCAAACCTGGTCGAATGTCTATGACGCCGATGGAAGGTTGCGGCAGATTACGCAAAGCGTCGGGTCCCCGCTACCAGCCGCTTTCGATTATTATGCCGGTGGACCCATCTGGAGACGAACCAATGGAAACGGCACTATCGTCTACTACACATACGATGCCAAGTTGCGGCCAACGGCAATCTCCCACCGGAACGTAGCAGGCGGCGTCGAGTCCGAGCAACAGCGCCTTGAATACTCGTACGATAACAACGGCAACGTGCTGACTTCTAAGAATGCGATGATCGGGGGATCGACTTGGAACACGGCGTTCACCTTCGACCGCGCCAACCGGCTGCTAACCGAAAACCGGACCGGAGGAGTCAGTTTCAACTTCTCAAACTCTTATAGCTACGATAAGGCTGGCAACCGAACGAGCGTGGTTCGGGATGGAGTTTCATCCACTTATTCGGTCGATAACAACGACAAGCTCCTCACGGGCGACGGCTTTACCTTCAGCGGATATTCAGCGGACGGCAACCCCGGAACGGTAGTGCAGGCGGGCTATGGCGCGATCACGTTCCAGTATGACTACGAGAACCGCCCAACCCGAATCGATTATCCCGGCGGCTACAGCACCTACCGGTACAACGGGGACGGCCAGCGGGTCGAGTCGTTCGACAGCGCCGGCGCGGTCACCAAACGGTTCGTCTACGACGGCTCAACCCTGGTCGCGGAGACCAACGGGTCCAACCAGATCACGACCTTCTACCTTGCCGGAGTAGGCTACAACGGAAGCGGCGGTTCCCAGTTCTATGACCGGGACAATGCCCTGGGATCGAGCATGGCGACGGTGAATGGCTCGGGAATCATCCAGAGCGTAAGGGAGTATGACGCCTACGGGGTCGCCTACCAGGTCCAGGCTGGCATTCAATCCGCCTTCCGATTCGCTGGCAAGCACGGGTACTTTACGGACGACGCAACGGGGCTGCAACTCCTTGGCGCCCGTTATTACATGCCCAAGCTCGGCCGGTTCATCACCCAGGACCCGATTGGGCACGAGGGCGGGCTGAATCTCTACAACTACTGCGAGAACAACCCGCTGACGAGGGTGGATCCGGATGGAACACAGGGAAACCCTACGTTCGACTACTTCAACAGGCTGCTCGGTCGACCGACATTTGAGAACGTGAAGGCTGGATTCGGAGAAGTTTCAAAAAAACTACGGCCAACTGAATCGGAAGGAAGAGTCGCCCTATCTGCGATTTACCTTGGATTGAACTTTCTGAGCTTTATCGACCCAACTCCCGCAGCAGACTCACTTTTAGCAGTAGGCCATTACCTTGGAGGAGATAACACGTCGGCCATGCAGTATGGCGTCGCAGCGGGTCTTCCATTTGTAAGCGGCTCTCTATTCAAAGTGTCTACGAGTGCAGTCTTTCGGAAGGGTGAATGGTTTGCGCATTTTTCTAAACATGCAGGCGAGTTTCCAGTCGGAATGACGTCCGTACAATATCTACGGGGCGCACAAGAATTACTAGCGGGTGGGGCCGGAACCTGGTCGCACACTCGACGTAACGGTGACAGATTATTCTACAGGCCCTCCACAAACGAATTTGGCGTGCGGAGTGCGAATGGATATATCAAAACCTACTTTAAACCTAAACAAGGAGTAAGTTATTGAAACCAACAGATAAGGACTTGAATCACTTGGTTAAGTTACTAAATGAATGGAAGATGATTGTTAGGTCTATCACCAAAGGATACGAGTTCACGATTTACGATTTTGAAAACGATTTGGCTATAAGATTAAGCATTGAAGCAGCGTTGGATAAATGCACAGCTGCATCGCAAATCGAGTTACTTAGGGCGACGGATCAGCAATTTGTGGCCGCTACGCGGCCCCGATCCAATGCCGTATTCGAAATGGATCTGTTAAATCGTGTGCCCCTTCAACCGGGGAAAGCACTGAAAGAGGACATCGACAGCCTTGACATATGATTCAAATTGTCTTTGGATACTCTCGCCGCCAATCCCTCGGTGGATCCAGTGGCGCAGGTGTAAATATGTCTGTGGTCGAGTTTCCTGGTCAAGCCTCAGGACTGAGGTGGCGGATTGCCACAAAGGTTTAAAGGATCGTCCTGAGGCAAGAAAAGTTCACAATATTACAGTTTATAATAAATGAAAATGTATCGTACAGATGATGCCGTGTTGACCGCGCTTTCCTTAGAAGAAAGCGTAATCCTGAAAATTGAAATGTCTAATCTTCTTAGGCGAGTCTGTATTACTATAAATGAGTGGCAGCCAGAAGGTAACGACGAATTTGGTAAAGTATCACGACTAACGTGCGAAGCTGTCAGGGAGTTTTTGCTAATTAATTCAGAAAGAGTGTGGCAAGGTCCAGAAGCTAACTGGGGAAGCAATGAGTTTGCTATGGTCTCGCGAGAAAAAGTTGATGGAGGTTATAGAATTCAATTCTTTTGGGAGAATGATAGCAGATTAGTCTCCATCACTTGTGCGCACCTCAAATATGAACTCGTTGCCTACCCACCCGAGTTAGACCGCATGAAACTTGACAGTGATCCTATGCCTTAGAATGCGACCTAGGGTGGATTCTTAACCAAGGTAATGAACGTGATCCCACGATATAAACGACATAGTCCTATCTATATCGAGCTCAACGGATTTTCGACCTCGTTCGCGGTAATGTTAGCGCGGACGGAATGAGGATATTCCGAGGGCCCGCATACAAAGCGAACCTCGGTAAAGTTCAGGCCAATTTCCAGTCTAGGTCAACGGCCAGTGGCAAACCCACCAGCAACGGTCACGTCGATATACGGCGATGAAAGAATTCACGTTGGACACCCCAGATTTGACTGTACCTTTACGCGAGTGGAGTCCTCCCATTGGTGAGCCATTTGATGAAAATATCATGGTCTTTTTTTGCCTCAGGACGATCCATGCCGCCAAGCCCTGCCTCCCGCAACCTCAGTCCTGAGGCTCATCCGCACCAAGATCTAACCCGCGATCGTCCAACCTGCGTCCTCGCTCCACATCCATCTTCCCACATATGCGCAATCTCATCCCCTCGAAGGCGTGGACGAAAGTCGAGGATCGTACGCCTTACCGGCCAATCTTGCCCGAGAGTCCGCCGCCCGTTTTTGGCTTGAGGGGGTCCGGGGGTGGGGGGCCGACCTCGTCGTCATCCGACTTTCCGAAGATCGTTCCCTTCATGCCCTTGGCTTCCAGGTCTTCGTCGTCCTCTTTGGTGGACACCGTCACCTGCTCTGCAACCACGTCGTCCCCTACAGAAGTGAGCAGCCGTGTATCCATTTGCCCCTGTCGAGACTCCATGCGCAACGTTTCCTTCTCGCCGTCATAGAATGCTTGGAAGGCCCAAAGGTGACGCCAGCGCCCTTCCGGAAGCTCCTGCCGAGCCTGAGGATCGCCGGTGATGACCGCCCGGCGGCTTCCCCGCGCATACCAATACTCCACCTTCGCCGCCGTAACGACCATCGGATAGTCACGGATGGTCTTGGGGTTCTGCACATCATCATCCAGTTTCTTCTGCTGCTCAGATTTCTGTCCCGCTGGTGCGCCGGGACGACTCTTGGCCACTTCCTCAGGCACCACGGGCTTGAAGGGCGGGATCTCCTCGATCATCGCCTTGCTCTGATCCTTCTTGGGTTTGATCAGCATATCGACCGCGCCGGTCAGCACGGCCCGCTTCTCCCTTCGATAGATCACGGCTTTCTCGCAGGTCAGGTTTGCCCGTGCCGAGAAGTAGCGCACATTGCCGGTTGCGGTTACCACATCGGTCTTGTTGTTGTGCTCGATCTTGTCGGCCTGGATGATGATCTCGCCGTCTGTCGCCGTGCCCTTCTCCCAGGTCCTAAGGTCGCCTTTAATGTTGAAGGTGCCTTTGACACTGTCGAACTCCCAACGCTTTTGAACAGGCTTCGCTTCGTCCTGCAGGCTGAGTGCGAGGTTGCCGTTCCAGTGTGTGGGTCCCACGACGACTGTGTCCGCCTTCATGGCGTACAGCAGGTTTTGGGAATCCAGCTGGCCACGGAAGAATTTGCCGCTGACTTTGCCGGGTACGTACAGCGTCTGCATGCGATCATTCAGTCGGAACAGGGCGGTCTTCAGGTCCAGGTCTTTGTTCCAAACCCGAGCGCCTTTTTCAGCGACCAAGGTTCGCTTGACCGCGTTCCAAGTTGCGAGCGGCGCTTGAAAGTTAAAGCGCTTTTTGGGTTCTGGATAGTAAGCGCCGTCGGTCACACCGGTCATGCGGAATTCGGTACGGTTGGATGGGATAAAGAGTTGATCGACCTTTGCCTGGGCAATGCGCTCTTTGCCCCGGTAGTGAATCAACTTGACATCGCCGAGCGTGATGCCGAGCTGGTCCGGAGACATGCCGGGGTTCTTTCTCATCCCCAGCAGGGGATCGATCTTGACGAACTCCTGAGCGTAATAGATCAGGCCGAGCGTTCCCACGGCAATTCCCCCCCAAACCAGGGCGGTTTTTACAAATGCGAATCTAGTTGAGCGTGACATCTGGGACCGTCACCGTTTGGTTCGGCTGGGCGAGATCGACGTTTTGGGTCGGGGCTGTAAGCGCGCCTTTTTGGAAGGTGACCTGGTAGCTTCCCGGTTCGATCCAGAAGTAGTATTTCCCATCGTTTCCAACATTAAAGATTCTTACGTCCGTCGCTCCTTGTTTGAGCGTTACCACACAACCGGTGGATGTCCCGATCGGGAGGACCCGCCCAGTTATATTGTAAGGCGTTCCCGGCGGATTCGGGTCGTTTGATGGTGTTAAAAGGATGTCACCTACATTGACCACGTTCGCGCCATCCTTGACGTTGGGGGCGGCGCTGAAGTCGGTTTTAAAGAATCCATTGGCTCTGGCGGTGCCGACGATGCCCCAAAAGGCGGTTTGGGTTGCCGACGAGTAGCCGACGTTCGCAAGGTTGAAAACACCATCCGGACCGCTTTTGCCAGTTTGGCCGCCGAAGTTTACATCGGCATTGGCGATCGGCTGGGCGTTGGTCGAGTTGAGAATTCGGCCGCGCAGAGTGACCTGCTCGGGTCCCACCCACAGATCACCGACGACCGTCGATCCCGAAGCAGGTGGAACATTGAATGTGAACAGCGGCCAGCCAGACTGATTCGGGATCACCTGAACTTGGGTGGTACCAGATGGCACCCCGGTCAAGGTGAAGGAGCCATCGGCAAGGTCCGTGGTCGTGGCTGGCGAGCCGCCCACGCTTTGAACAGATGCGGCCGGGTTCAGGGGACCGCCCGTTACGACGCTGAGCACACGGCCGATCTGAATCGCCTGGCTGCTGCCGCCGCCACCACCACCGCCTCCACATCCGATAAGCAAACCTGCCACCAGGGCCGAAAGGATTGCCAAGACTCGCTTCACTTGGAGCCTCCCACCACGATTTGGATGTACTCGTTTTGCGAACGAGCGAAATGGTTGTAAACCGAACCTGCCTTGATCGTGCCCAGGTTCTTGCCCTTGCTGTCCCGAATCGTCAGTTTCGGGGCTTTGCCCAAGAGTGCGGAGAACTCGATTCGATTGAGCTTTTTGGGAGTCAGGCCCTGAAGCCGAATCGTGAAGACTTCTCCTCCTACGAGCGGACGGATATCGCGGTACATGGCTTCGTAGTCTTCTACTATGACCTGCCTCCCTCCGATTCCCGGCGGCATACCGCTATCTTCCTTGGGATCGAAACTCCTTGTTGCCGTGACACTTTGACCGATGATCGCAGAAACCTTGCGACGCTTGGCGTCGATCATCCCGATTCCGATTCGCCAGCCAGTAGGAACGGTGGCGGCAACCCGGCTTCGACTCGGAGCTGAACCGGCCAGATCGCTTTGTCGGAAGGTGAGCGTGACACCCTCCGGGGC
>CAMLEL010000160.1 GCA_946478935.1 uncultured Armatimonadota bacterium | reverse complement strand
AGCTACTGGGAATTGCCCAAGAGGCCCTGAACAATGCAGCAAAACACTCCCAGGCCAAACATCTCCGAGTGTTCTTGCGGTCACAAGGCAAGACTGTCTCACTCCGAGTTGAAGATGACGGAATCGGCTTGAAAGCCCGCGGACGGCGAAGGACGGGCCTCGGACTCTCAACCATGCAAGAACGCGCATCTGAAATCGACGCCCAGTTTTGTCTAGATTCGACTCCTGGAGAAGGTACCGTTATCGAAGTCGTTTGGGATCCGCATAAGGAGATTTATGTCGATAAAGATCGTAATCGTCGACGATCATGAAATCGTTCGTGAGGGCCTCAGAGCGCTCTTCGTGGGGCAGCGCGATTTCGAAATCGTCGGAGAAGCTGGCAATGGCGAGGAGGCGGAAGCCGTTTGCCGAAAGCACCGGCCAAACGTTGCGTTGCTCGACCTTCGTATGCCTAAGTCGGGCGGCGCAGAGGCAATCTCCAAAGTTAAGGTTGCCTCACCGAGCACCAATGTTCTCGTACTTACCAGCTACCTCGAACCTGGGATTGTCAGGGAGATGCTTCGCGCAGGCGCACTTGGATTCATGCTCAAAGATGTCGCCAAGCATGAATTGCTCGACGCCATTCGGGCAACGGCAGAAGGAAGATCGGTGCTTCATGCCGATGCCCAGAGTCAATTGGTGACCGAGGTGAGTGGCAAGAATGAACGGTCACCGATTGATGACCTCACTTCGCGCGAAATCGACATCCTCAAACTCATCGCAAGTGGGCGGAGCAACAAAGAAATTGCCAACGATCTGAGCCTGACGGAAGGCACAGTAAAGGGCTATGTGAGCAACGTTCTGGCAAAACTTGGGGTGCAAGATCGCACTCAAGCGGCCCTGCTGGCGGTTCGCGAAGGTTTGAAGCGAGCTTAGATTCCGATAAACTTGGACCGCTCTTCGGGCGAGGGGAGTCGGCAAGCATCCATCTTGCCAAAGATTCGGTATCGAGACCGCGCAAATCGTTCGTAGCCCCAATTGCGAAGTCGCCGGGGAAGCATCGAAAGCAAGGTGACCCAAACCTTTGTAGCACCTCCCAGTGCTCGTCCAATGGCGATGACGGCATCCGCCTTTTCCAGGACGATTTCGCTGTCTGAGCCTCGATTCAACATCGCATAAAGCGAATGAAGCTCTGTCGGATCCTTTCCGTGTTTTGGAAGAAGTTCTGCTGCCAAATCGCTTTGCAATGGTGCGAACTGGAAGCGATCGTTCCGATCCCGCGAAAGGATAAAACGAACGGTTCGGTCACAGAAACCGCATAGGCCGTCATAGAAGACAACAATCGATGCTGGGACGGGGTTCATCTTGCCTTGTACGGGGCACACAGGGGATCCCCAATGACCACGTCCTTCCATTTGATGACAGGCGAGGCCATGTAGAAGCTCTCAGCCAGATTAAAGCCGCTTACATAACGCTCAAACAAAACTTGGGGTCGCGCCAAAGCGAAGGTGTATGGCTCAGAAACATAGCCCTTGACCCCCGTCACACCTTGCTCGACCAAGTCGGCAATCAAACTCTGCCAGTGCTCACGCTTAGAGAATGTAAAAGCAGAAGTAGAGACGAAAGTTTCGCACAGAGCACCGGGTTTGAACCGAATGCGATTATAGATTTCTCGCTTGTATCCCCCATCGTTACTACCCCATGACGCGTACCCTGCGACAGCCTCCTTGGGCGCGACGAATGCGGGTTGAGAATCCAAGATCACCGAAAAGTCGCGAAACTCCAGACCGTCCGCCGCGAGTTTGAGCGACTGGTTCATGCGACCATAGTCTCCATCAGATCGATTTCCGGCCATATCGAAGAAAAACGGTCCTTTCTCACGCTTTGCCGCCAGTGACCGATCGACCAGGGCCTTGGCGTCTGCCACGGAATAACCCTCAAGCCGGGTGACCAGATAGATGCCGAACTTGGCATGGGAAAACGCTTCGCGTTTATTGAAATAGGGATTGACCGCTCGGCGGATCTCGCCCTCCTGCTCAGCTTCGGAAGCGCTTGGAAGGTCGCCCCGGATGGGCGAAACCTTAAGATCCATCGTAGAGAGGTGACCATCGACCGAGTAACCGCCATCGTTATCCAACCGGAACGGGACTCCCTTGGTCAATACAATGAAATCGATCCTGGCCTTCCCTGTCGAAATGCGTTTTCGAACCGGGTTTTCGATTTGAGCCTTGTACTCGTTAAGTGGAATGTTATTGCCCGAGCCCGTTTTGACGAATACGATGTTCTCCCTGGGAATGGCTCGCTTCTTAGCGTAGTAATTGCCGACTGCCACACTTTCGGAACTGTTTTGGTTGACTACCAGCAACACGCGCTTGGCGTCGGCGGCGGATTGGCCCAGCAACAGCAAGATCAGGCTACTTCCAACGAAAGCCACGCGGCGGTTTCCTCTTTTTTCGGGTCTTGATCACGGCCTGGGTAATTTCTTGATACATTTTGTAGCGGGCGCTGATTCCCTTTCCAATGCCCATTTTCTTTTCTTTGTGAAAATTGCTTACACCTCGGATCACTACGCGCAGTACGCGGGCTTTTACGCGCTTTGCCTGGTGGTTGAGGGCGTACTCGACTCCAAAACGCAGGTCGCTCACGTCCGGTGCTCCCTCAAAGATCCAGCGCTTCATGGCTCGCTGCCCACTGATATATGGGGCGAATTTTTGGGCAGTATCGCTCCAAAACTTTCCACCGCGGAAAATGCCGATGCAGACTTCACACTGGTCGGTGAGGACGGGCCAGATAATCTGATCGATGTGGTCCCCTGTAAGGCCCTGAAGGTCAGCATCCACGAATGTCACGATTTCGGCGTTCGTCTTCTCAACGCCTTTGGACATGGCCGCGCCCTTGCCCAGGTTTACCGGCAGTCTGACTACGGTTACTCCCGGCACTTTGGATGCTACTTCAGCAGTCCGATCTGTACTGCCGTCCGAAACGACGATGATTTCAGTCGCTAGTTTGGATGCGGATGCCGCACGCAGGACATTGCCGATGCGCTGTTCCTCATCCTTCGCCGGAATAATCACGGCGATTGAGCGGCTTATTTCATTCGCCATTCCTATCGTTAGTACACCCCGCCAAGGGGCAAGATTTCCCGGGACTGGGGCTTCAAACCAACCCTTTGCCTTCTAGCCGAGCCCGGATTTTCGCTTCAACCCTGCTTCCCAGCAGATTCCAGCGGGCGCCAACCATTCCCATGGGACCGGTTACCGAGACGATCTTACGAACGGTTCGGTGCTCCCGTTGCGGCTTCCACCGGCGTTTATATGGCTCATCTCCCCGCAAGAAGTCGAAGTGCTCTCTGCCTTCCGAAATGGCATCTTTGATCAGGCTCGCCACCAACAGGGTGCCCGGTGAGACAGATTTGTGTTCCGGGTCAAACCCAGCTTGGTAAAAGTAAACGGAATCGCCGATGGCCATACCGTAAATCGCGCCAATTGGCGTGCCATCCAAGCGGAGAATTCCAAGCTTGAGCCATCCCTTCTGGATGGCAGCCTTGCCCCAGGCATGATGGAACTGTTGCACCTTGCCAATAAAAGCGCCGGGCAGTCCGCGTTTGCGCCATCGCTTCTTGTGCTGGTCAAACAGAATCTCTAAACCCAACTCCAGGTCACTTTCATCCACAAACTCCACTGTGGCCCGGCCCTCTTTGAATAGTGACTTCTCCAACTTGCGAACGTCGTATCGAAGACTTTTGCCAAGCATCCCCAGGAACGTCTCGTAATCTTTGGGGAGGTCGAGTACCAGGCAGGTTCCCTGTTCCAAGTCGATCGCTCCTTGAATATTCAAGTTGCAGAAATCGTCGCGCAACTGATGAATATCGATAAGGCTGTATTCGGTTTGCTCAGAGAAGTGAGTTGCAAACAGAGCCTCTGCTTCGCGGGCGAACTCCGGCCGGGACAGAGGGTGCAGGTAGTCACTTGGTCCAACTCCACTTGAGCGAAGGACATACCAAGGACCTGGTTTACCAACCATGGGAAACACTGATACCAAGTCCTCACCTTCGTAGACAGAGAGGATGTAAGGTCGCTTTCGCCGGCCGAAACACTCGAACCATGTAGAGTGCCACTCCCAGGTTTGGAATGGGGTTGCTAGTGGGTTGTCCTGGGCAAGGTTCT
This sequence comes from uncultured Armatimonadota bacterium, assembly GCA_946478935.1. The sequence goes on along the minus strand of CAMLEL010000160.1, from coordinate 2,015 downwards.
GCCAAGCGCCTTGGAGTTCGTGGAGGCTTGCGGAGTCTTGGTAGATTTCCAGCCTCATAAGTGCTCAGAATACCGTCCAAACCGCGACTTGGGCCCAATCACTTGGGCCCGGGTGTCAGTGGATGCTTCGGTGTCCGAAGCATGAATTCGCTCAGACGTGAGGAATCTCCACAAACTAGCGTCGAGGTTCGTCCGGATTCTGGTTTTGTGGGGCTTCCACATCCATATCGCTTCGGTTGATGCGTGTCTGATCCCAATTTTCATCGTCCACGTTTTCCATGTCCGGGTTGGGTGCTACATTGCCAGAAGTCACATCGTCTTTGTTCCAAGGAGCTTGCCGGTCCTCGCGGCGCTCGTTCTCCATTCTTTCCTCGTCCCGATCCTTGTCGCGGTTCGGGCTATTCGGATTGTTGTTGCCCTCGTTGGGATTGTTCGGGTTTGGCCGATTGCCAGTGTTTGATTGATTCATCGAAGAACCTCCGTTTCTTAATTAGAAGGCTCCCGAATCGGTTCGAGCCGAGTCTGGGCGGTCAAAAAACCGTAAGGATTGAAATAGCCCGGGGGTGTAGAAGGAATTGGGAGCACGCCCCGGGCGTGGGGGATGGGACTCGCGGACTGGAAGATCTTCTCCGAGACCTTTCTCGCTCCGCATTTAGATAAACGACTTCTTTTGAATATTCGCCGAAGTTGGCGTTTACCGTCTGCAAACAAACGCGCATTTAAACATTGAGCGGCTATTTGGGGAGATCTTCGACGTCTTCGACTTCGGACACCTTCATCCCCAACGAAGGGTAACCGTCGGTTTCCTCGAGCATACGGATCAGAGGCTCAATATCGTCATCTGCACAAACGAGCTTTCGCCAATTCCGGCGGAGCCATTCATGGTTTTCCTTCTTTATCCAATCTCTCCGCAGGCTGCTCAGGGCTCGGATCAGCGGAGCGGTTCGATCAGCACAACGGGCATCCACCCATTCGCCGGTTGAGAACCTAATCAATCCCAATCCTTCCAGCCAATCGATCATCATGTGGTCGGGAATCCGAGGGCCATTACTCATAATTGCAGTTGTTCTCCGAGCATTTGGACGACGGTCGCAGATTTGGCGATTTCTTTGTTGGGACTCTCGAACCTAGTCGACGGCAGTTTCCAGGGTCATGTCAGGACTGGAGAAGACGCTATCCGTCTGGCCTTGGTCATCTTGAAAGTTGAGTCCCACGCTGTAAAGATAGAACTCCATGCCAGTCGCTCGATACTTGAATTCTGAACCTGTAATCGGATCCGTACGCAATGGAAGACTGAAGGCGCCCAATGTCTTGGGCGCGCGTCTAGAGACTTTGATCTGGCGGTTGATCTCACTCGCCAAAATCAGCATCCGAGTTCGAGACAGCGTCGCATCGTAGCGAGCTTGTACCGGAGTCAGGCTGGTGAAAAGTTGAGCGGCATATCTTCGCCAGGGCCGTTCAGCAGCGTAGGGAATCGACTTTGGATCCTTTCGCTTCAGGACTGGTTTGGTGGACTCGGCGGCAGTCCAATCAGCCACCAACTCAGCCTCATCGGCAAATCCTTGAAAATATGAGGACCGGCGCTTGAAATCGTCCTGTGGAATTTGCTTCAAATACGTCGTCGCATCTCGAACCGGCGTGCCCAGCATTTCATCGATCTTGTCGAATTCGCGCTTTTCATAACGGTCTTGGATCCACTGCACTCCCTCCAAAAAGTTGGAGTGCTCGTTTCTGGCGATGGATTCAAACGTCGGCAGTCTGCCAAGCCCGGATTTCAAGCCGGATGTCAATCTCGCCAGTTGGGGCACCGTCAACTGACCGAGAATCGGAGCGACCTCACGGCGGACATCGTCGGCAAACTGGAGGCCAAAATCGGCATCCATCGATCCTCCACCCACAAAATCGAAGCCCACCTTCGTTCCGAGTACAGCCAATCGAACTGCCTCTTCAAAGTTTCCCTTGGCGACTGCCTCTTGAAGTTGCCAGAGGCAAGACAATCTCAGAAGCCTCAATCC
>CAMLEL010000159.1 GCA_946478935.1 uncultured Armatimonadota bacterium | reverse complement strand
TTGAGTTTCTGCAACAGCGCCAACGCCTCGGCCTGATACTTTCCGTCTTTCAAAAGCTGGGTGACCATCGTCATCCCGCGTCGCACTTCCACCATGGTCTGGGTTGCTTCACCGATGGCTCGCTGGATATTTGGGTTGGCCTGAACGAGCGCCGAATCCATGCGCGAGGCCAACTTGCCGAACTCTGAAGCGGTCTTGTTGCTGGAGTCAAGGAGAGCCACCAACTTGGTTTGGAGCTGTTGATTTTCGAGCAGTTTGCGAGCGGCGGCAAGTGTCTTGTTCAGTTCGTCTACGGTCTTTTCCGGATTCGGGAGAATCTCGTCCAGGGGCCCGGTTTTTACTCCCTTCAGCGTGTCTCCGGCTACAAGGAAACCACTGGACGTCTCCGGTGGAACGATAAAAAGGGCCTTGTCGCCGAGTCCGATCAGTGAACTCGGAATGGTAGCGGTGCTCCCATTTGGAATTCTCACCGATTCATCCAAGGACAGAGTCAGCTTCGCGAGTTTTGGGCTCACGAGTTGGACCTTTTCAACCGTCCCAACCTTGACCCCTGCCATCTGGACCTGGGATCCGCTCGTGACGCCGCCCGCATCCTGAAATTCGGCGAAGTAGATCTTCTTTCCCGGGCCGAACAAATCGTGTCCGAGCACCATGTATGCCCCATAGAGGAGCACGGCGAACACGACGACGAGAATGCCTACCTTGGCGGCGCCCTGCATGACGGTAGTTTAACAGGGTTCTGTAGTTCATGGCATCCGAAGGATTGCGATTTGTTCCCCGCAACGTTCATCTGACATATCTCTTGTTTGACCTGACCTGATGAGGTCAAGCGGGTACAACTTGACCTTATGAGCCTCTTGGCCGCCTCCATTGCGAGCTTTGTCATGGCGAATTCCGGCGACGTCACTCAAAAACTTCCACCCCCTTCTCCGGACGCTGTACTTCACGTTAAACCGCCCATGTCACGGTTTGACCTGAAGGCGCCGATCCCGAACCTGCGAAGTGTGATGATGGATTGGGTTGGAAACAGCTATGGCCTCGCACAAACGATTGCTGCCAGCCAGCGCCTGCAGGCTCGCATCTTGTGGGTCGACGCCACCGCCAATGTCGATCGGGTCAACACCGCCGAAAAGGTGGCGACGCTGGTCAAGAATGTCAAGCTGGCTGGCTTTAACACACTGGTGTTCGATATCAAGCCCATCAGTGGCCAGACGATGTATCCCAGCAAGCTGGCACCAAAGCTCCAAGAGTGGAAGGGCAAAGTCCTCCCCGTAGACTTCGATCCGCTTGCCCAAATGGTTGGCGAATGCAAGAGCGCTGGCCTAACTCTGTTCGTGTCGTTGAATGCATTCAGCGAAGGGCATCGCGACTTCAAAGTGGGGCCAGGCTACGAGAAAAAGGAGTGGCAAACCGTTCTTTATGAACCGCTTCTGTCCGCATATTCGATGTACAACGATAACTTTCCGGTCAGCCCAATCCTCAACAAATTGGCGACGAACGGAGACCAGATCGCGGCGTTTAACGACCGAAATGCATTACCGGATGCGGGCACTCCCGACATGTATGCCATCGCATTGGATCGCTTCGGATCGGTCGTGGCCACCCACCAGGGCGTCAATGTGCCGGCCGCGCGAGTTCCTCGTGATGGAAGTGTTCTCGTGGGCAAGGGATCTGCGGCGAACTTCCTTAAGAATCAGGCGCCGCTGAATTCACGCATCCGATTCGACTCGGTGCCGAAATTCGTTCCCATCAGTGACCGCCCCGAGCAGCAGGTTCCGTTAATGGTTAACCCCAACAATCCGGAAGTCCAGAACTATGCCGAAGCAATCATGCGCGAAGTTGTCACCAACTACGACGTCGATGGCGTGATCTACGACGATCGGATGCGCTATGGAGGAATCAACGCCGACTTCAGTCCGCAGACTCAGCAGCAATTCGAGAAATACATCGGCCGCAGAATTTCATGGCCTGACGACGTTTTCAAGTTCACCCTGAGCCCTTCCCTAAACAAGGGCGTGGTGCCCGGACCGTACTACGAAGCATGGATGACGTTCCGAGCCCAGACTCTGCGCAACTTTATGTTGCGCATTAGGCAAACCGTGAAGTCGATCCGACAGCGCACGCACTTCGGCCTGTACGCGGGCTCGTGGTACGGAGAGTATCCAAGGTTCGGAAACAACTGGGGAGCGCCTGAACTTGAAGCCGGATTCTGGTTCCTTACTCCGGAGTACAGCCAAACAGGAATCGCGCCCCTTTGCGACTTCATGATCACGGGCTGCTACTATCCAACCGCCACCGTATACGATGCGATGAGCGCGGGCCTGCCCATCGGCTACTCAATCGAAGGCGCTGGTCAGCTATCGAACCGAATCGTTCGCGACCAATCCTGGGTCTACGCGGGCATTGCCTTGGACCAGTTCAAGAACAATCCGGATGGATTGCGCGCGGCCATGCAAGCCGCCTGCGGCTCAACTCAAGGAGTGATGGTCTTCGACCTTTCGCACGATATCGAGCCCATGTGGCAAGTGTTCGCGCAGGCCTTCGCGAGTGACCCTCGAGCGGCTCCACATTCCCAAGTCGGACTACTGGCGGAAGTTCGCCGACGTCGCGCACAACGGGACAAGGCTGGTTTTAAGGATCCGCCGATCAACATCAACGCGGGCAGCAGCGGAACTGGCCTCTAGAGCGGGCGTCGCATCGCGTAGTGCTCAACCGAGACTCCATAGTAACGATTGGTTGAGCCCTGGCGCGTCATGCCGATTTTCTGCATGATGCGCAGAGATGCTTGGTTCTCAGGGTAGGCGATGGCGTGAAGCTGGTCCAGGCCCAGCGTCTCAAAGCCATACTTCAGCAAGCCGAACCCGGTCTCGGTTCCATATCCGCGCCCCCATGAGTCATGGGCAAGATGCCAGCCGATTTCAATTTCGGGCGCGGGACCTCCTTCAGACAATTCCAAAGGTTTCAGCAAGGCTGTACCGATCACATCCCCGGACAACTTTTCAACCAGGGCGGCATAGATGTAGCCATGACTTTGAGAACTGTACTTCTCGATAGCGCGGGCCAGTCTTACTTCCATCTCCTGAAGCGATCCAATAGTATCGGCGGCGCCGTTTCGACCGAGGTAACGCATTACCTCGGGATCACCATACATTTTGAATGCGGCGGGCGCTTGGGCAAGCGTCCATGGTTCCGCTGTCAATCGCTCGGTTTCAAAGTACATCGCTGCAGTAGGATTCTACTGTGCGCATTCAAAGCGGGGTCGATCGACGAACTTGGACCCCGCCCTTCGGCTTGAAGTCTGCCGGAGGAACGATGCTCGGGCGACTCGTGCTAGGCATCACCAGATCGTCGGGGAAGAGTCGCATTCCCTCCGTTACAGTTTCTTTGAGCTTCCGGGACTGACCCGTGTTGCGATAGACCAGCGCCAGCCACCGATAGGAGCTTTGCAAGGCTGATTTCTCGTTCTCCGTCAAGACTTCAAATCGGGACTTTCCGTTGGCGACTGCCTGCTTGAAAAACCTCTGACCGGTTACGAGATCTCTGTCACGCGTCACGGCAAACATGCCAAACATCATAGGAATGTCCACGCAGTCAGGATTCTCCTGCAGTCCCTCCCTGAGAAATGCTTTCGCTCGCTCCGTTGCTTCACCTGTTTGACCCATTCCGAGGACCATTGCGCCGGTCGTCCAGCCTTCGACAAAGTAGGGGTCGAGCCAAGTCATCAGGCGGAAAAGCGGCAGACACTGCTTAGGATCGTTCTGCTTGTATCCGTTCTTCGGAGCCCAGGCATTGACCGCACGGTCCACATCCCCAATCACTCCCCTAAAGTCGTGCTGGGCAGTCGGGATAATGGTTGTTTGGACATTTTTGTCCCCATTCGCGACCGCCTGCTTTTCTCTCTCACTCAGCTTCCTAAATTTGACGCCGTTGTGCAGGTACACCTCAGTGTAATTCCAGAGCCACCCAGAAGCGCTAGTTTGAAATTGGCCAGCAATGGACGAGTCGCCCTGACTGGTTTGGACACGACGAATCCGCGGATTCGCAATCGACATAACATCGGTGGAACTCCATCCGACCGCGGCGATCACGCTAAGCCCCAGAAACACAGCGAGCCAGACTCTCATATCGCTTTCTTCTGGAATCTCGCCCAGGCCAGCGCCATCATCCCTGAACTGTAAAGAACCCAGTAGCCCAGAAGGAAGCCCATCACCCACATTGGCACGGGTCCCCAGCCGACATTGGCCGCCCGGCCGCCGAGGTCAAACAGGTTGAATTGTGGGAGCATCGCGTTGATGAATTTGAATGAGAACTGGGCGATCGGACCAGCATGCTCATATCCGCTCGTCATCGCGTTCACGATCATGGCTGAGCCAAAGGAAAAGATGAATCCGATGGTTGCAGCGGCAGCCGGAGTCATGTAGATGCTCAAGGTAAGCCCGAACGCACAAACAAGAGCCAGTCCCATCATCTTGGCCAATAGGTATTGCACCATGATCAGCTCGAATGTCGCTCCGAATCCGTAGAGGGCAACGGTCGTCAATGCCGATAGAATCGCAAATGCGATCCAGGTAACGGCGATCGCTCCGATCAGCTTGCCAACAAGAAGGTCCCACCGACTGATCGGCCGGCTCAACAGCGGATATAGGGTTCGCTGCTTGATCTCTTCCGGCATGATGCGGGTTGAGTTGAGAATGGCGACGACCGTCGAGAATGCGCCCAACACGGTCACTGCCAGATCTTTAACGAAGACTTGCAATCCCTCCACACCGAAGAATCCCAGAGCGCTTGCGCCCATCAGGATCAAAAACCCAAGTATCGCGACGACCCAAAGGTCTTTTCGTCTCAGCGACTCCAAAACCACGCCCCGGGCCAAGGCTTTGTAAACCGACAGCCTGCGCATTAGGCAGCCCTCTCAATCGTTTCGATGAAGTAGTCTTCCAAGCTTCCCTCTTGCGAGACCACGTCTCGCAAGATCGCGTTTCCAACTCCAATTCGCTGAATTGCCTCGACCAATTGGGCCTTATCCGTGAATCGGGCGCGGATCTCACCGCTCGGCAACATTTCCAGGTCCTGCGTCAGGTCGGCCAAATTCACTGCCCCCTTGAAGACTACAGAATAGTTTCTCAACTCATCCTTCAGGGGTGCCATGCGGCGCTCTTCGACAAGGGTCCCCTGGTTGATGACCAGGATGCGATCGCAAAGCATATCGACTTCAGCCAGTTCGTGGCTTGAAAAAAATAGGGTAGCGCCGTCTCGCTGACGCTCTTTCAACAGGAGTCGAAGCTCCTTGCGGCCCACCGGGTCCAGACCACTGGTCACCTCATCTAGAACCAAGAGGTCGGGGCGACCGAGAAGTGCCTGAGCAATTCCCACCCGTTGGAGCATGCCTTTGCTCAGGTTCTTGTTGAGCTTGCGTTCGGCTCCTTTGAGCCCGACGACCTCCAAAAGGTCCATTGCCTCCTGCCTGAGCTTTCGGCCACCCAAACCCTGCAGTTCACCGTAGAGGATCATCGTTTCGACCGGTGTGAGGTAGGGATAGTACATCGCCACTTCTGGCAGATAGCCCACTCGTCGCTTTGCCGCCAGGGAGCCGCTGGCAAGCCCAAAGATTTCGCAGCGACCAGCGGCAGGCTGGACAAAACCCATCAGAGCCTTGAGCGTGCTGCTTTTCCCAGCACCATTCGGCCCGAGAAACCCGACCACTTCTCCCGGTTGAACAATAAAAGAAAGGCCCTTCACGGCGTCGACGAGCTTTCCTTTTTTTGCTCGGTACCGAACCACGAGGTCCTGAACGTGTATCGCGTCGTGCATTCTCCAGGGGTTTTATCGGTATTTGACCCTGAGTACTAAAGGAGTTTTTAGGTATTCGTGGTGGCGAAGTGGTTCAGGTCGGGATAATGGGCCGCCCTATTTTGGAAATCGGAAGTGGCCCACGATCTTCCATTGCGTCAGCACATCTTCCTCTGCACACCGACCCAGGTTGTGCACGACCAATGGGATTCCGCGACCATTTCGCACATTGGAGAGGATGCCGGTGTGATCCAGTCCTGAATCGAGCTTCCAGTAAACGATATCGCCGGGTTGCCAGTGCTTGAGGGTCGCTTGCTCGACCCGGTTGGTGAGAGTCTTGCCGAATTTCCTGAAGTAGTGCATCTGGTTGGGGCAACGTCGGTGATCGATGTTCGAATC
>CAMLEL010000158.1 GCA_946478935.1 uncultured Armatimonadota bacterium | reverse complement strand
ATCATCCCGTGTTCATTGCGACGGACGCTCAGTGGGACCGGGATTGGATGGCAAACGGCCTTGAGAACTGCGCCGGGGAAGGATTGATCCCGCCTACTGTCGGAATCTTTGTTGAACCTGGCCAGCGGACGCCTGGAACCTACAGCAACCGATCTGCCGAATACGATGCCCTGAGCCCGAAGTACTCAGATTTCTTGCTCAAAGAGATCTTGCCCATGGCAGAACGCCAGGTTCGGATTTCCAAAGTTCCCAATCAGAGAGCGCTTGCGGGAGTCAGCTCTGGGGGGATCTGCGCATTTACCGCCTGTTGGGAGCGGCCAGATCAGTTCGGCGTCGCCATCAGCTTCGTCGGAAGTTTTGCAAACATTGCGAGCGGTGAGTCGAAGAGGGAAGGTGGCCATAACTATCCGTTTCTAATTCGTAAGTCACCGAAAAGGCCGATTCGAGTCTTCCTTCAAGATGGCGAGAACGACTTGGACAACGAGCACGGCAGTTGGTGGATTTGCAATCTGCAGATGCAATCGGCTTTGAGGTTCAAGGGTTACGACCATATTTGGGTACCAGGGAAGGGATTTCACAGCACGAAGCACGCCCGCCGGATCTTTGATCAGGTTTTGGTTTGGTGGAACGGGAAGAAGGAAGGACTAGCGACTCAGGGAACTGACTTGGACAATTGATGCCATGTCGCCTTCCCACAAGCCGGGCATCGCATCAAGTTCTTGGAGTCACCTCTGGCCCGATACTTGATGCCTCCGATATCCCAAATGGATCGTCGGTGCCCACATTCACATTGAAGAATCCAAGACTTTGACTCTGCTTCCATTTCCGCAAAGAGCTTTCTTGGAAAGATGGCTTTAAAGAATCGCTGGAGTCCGCTCACACTTCATTGTAATCGTCGAAATCCTTCTTGACTCAATCGATGGCGTTCGAGCCTCAATTCCAAGTGTTTGCGAACATCTGGCCATTCTGAATCCAAAATGCTGAACATGACGGTGTCGCGAACCGAACCATCCTTTCTCAGTGCGTGATGTCGAATTACGCCATCCTTCTTGGCGCCAAGGGCGGCGATCGCGCGTTGGGACGCAAGATTGAAATTGTCTGTACGCAATCCCACAACCTTGCATTGCAGGACGTCGAAGGCGTGCTCGAGCAAGACCAGTTTGCAGGCAGTGTTTACATGAGTCTTCTGCCAACTCTTGGCATACCAGGTGTATCCAATCTCGACACGATCCAGTTCCGCGACAATGTCGTGGTAGCGCGTGGAACCGATAATCGCTCCAGATGTGGTTTCGCGGACTACCCAGGGCAGCATATGTCCTTCCTCGAATCCGGTCAGCGCTTTACTGATGTAGGGATCCATGAAATCGGGCTCGGGCACCTGCGTGAACCACAGCTTCCAAAGTTCGCCGTCTTTGCACGCATCAGCCAGCGCTTCGCGGTGCGAATGGGCCAAGGGTTCCAATTTGATCCCATGACCCTCCAAGATGATCGGTTCCAAAGCCAGCACTTCTCCGTTTTGACATATTGGCAGTCAGCTGGACCCTGTCCGCCAAGAATTGTTGGGCAGATTGGCCGCTTCTGTACTCTTACTCGCTGTCCACAAGCACGACTTCACCGCTGTGAACATCATAAACTGCCGCTACAAGATTCAATCGGCCCTCTTGAAGCGCATGGCGTACGGCGATACTTTCGGTTTTTAGGGCCTCCACCGTTTGAATTGCGTTTTGTTTTACAGACTCGCCAAAGACATCTTGAACATTCCTCATTTTCACTGAATGGACCGCTCGCGCCACCTCCATCCGTAAAGTTCCGCCCGCTCCAGCCGCACCGTCGATGACCTGCTTGATCGCTAGACAGCCGGTGTGCCCCATGACCATCACAAGTGGGACGCGCAAATCGGTCACTGCCAGCTCCAACATCCACTTCGCACTGTCTGAGGCCACATTGCCGGGCACACGACTCACGAAAAGATTCGTCAGGGGTTGATCGAATACAACCTCGGGGGTGACGCGGCCGTCGCTGCATGCGACGATCGCAGCCTTTGGTGGGATGCCCGCTCCGAGCCTTCTAATCTCCTCTGGAGCATATTGGTAGTGGGTGCTGGCGCCCGTGCGGAAACGGTGATTGCCTTCGAGGAGCATGTCGAGAGCGGACTTGGCTTGATCGTTCACAAAGGAGAAGTCTACTGGATCGAGGGGTGGAGGGCCCAGTTCGACCATTTCAGAAATTCCTTCGTTTATCAAATTGCTGGTGACGTTGTTGCCGGTTCAATAGGAGATTTTGAATGAACATTAAGAAAGGACTGCTCGGAATGTGCGCGCTATTGGCCATGACCGGTTGCACGGTAGTTGACGATGACACACCTGACACGACCGTTGTCGATCCCCCCGACACGACCGTGGTGAATCCGCCCAGCACCACTGAGATTAAAGTCGAACCACCATCTGGTGGCAGCGTTTCCACTACGGGAAACTAGGATTAGAAAATTGTTGGGCGCAATTTCGCGCCCAACATTGAAGATCAGAGGCTCAGTACCTTCGGCCAGCAGTATGTGCTGGTCCCAAGATTTGGTAGACGGCAGCCGGATTTGGCACTCTGGCGGTATCCACCATGACCACGACTCCGCCGGCATTTAGCCGCTGTTCGTACCGACGCGCATCCTCTTCGGTGATGCCGTACTTCATCAAGAGTCCGGCGATTCCACCAGCGGCGGCGCCCACTATCGCGCCCGAGGCAGCGGCTCCGGCGGCGGTGCCAAGCGTGGAGGCGAATGCGCCGGCTGTAATGAAAGGTCCAACGCCAGGAATGAAAATGGCAGCCAGGCCAAACAGCGCCCCTACCGTCCCACCAGCTAAAGCTCCTTTCAGGGCTCCTGTTCCAGCATTGTCGGCATGACGCTCGGCATTCGAGCCGTCAGGATGCTTGGTTTCCAATTCTCCTTCGTGGCGTGCGATGACCGAAATGGCATCATCTGGCACTCCGCTGCGACGGAGTTCGCTCACACATTGCTCGGCGGCCATGCGATTGTCAAAGACTTCGGAAACGATTGGGGTGTTGTTTGCCATCTTAGTGACTCCTTGGCCCGTCGGCCGGTAAGTCCCTCTTGGACTCCCGTCTTCGATAGGACCGTTCCGACGATGACGATGGTTGAATCCGTTTGCTTTCAGGCAGGATCGGCATACAATGATCTGAAAAGGATTGATCCAAATGTCAGCAAACGTATCACGTAGAACCTTTTGCATTGGGGCTGGAACCGCGATTCTTGCGCCATTCGCTGAAGCGATTCAGGTGCCTTCGAGTGGGCCCCGCGAAGCCAGCTTTACCCGCGATTACCCCGAGCCTGAGTTTAAGCCCAGCTGGAAGAAGGAGCAAATCAATCGCTCGATGATCCAGGATGTTGTGATTTATGCGCACTCAAACCTTGAAATGACGAAGAAGCTTCTGGACCGAGAACCTTTATTGGTAAATGCTTTCATGGATTGGGGTGCCGGCGATTGGGAGTCGGCACTTGGTGGGGCATCTCATATGGGCCGACGAGACATCGTCGAAGCACTATTGGAAAGAGGAGCGCGCATCGATTTGTTTTGTGCGACGATGATGGGCCAATTAGATGCTGTGAAATCTTTCCTGACACTTCAGCCAAAACTCATCGATTCTCGTGGGCCCCACGGTTTCTCGCTTCATTTTCATGCTCAGCTCGCTGGTAAGGAAGCTGATCGAATGGTTGCCTACCTGCAGTCGGTAAAGAAGATTGATCTCAAACCGAATCCGTTCGTGAAGACGCCACCGCCATAGGCGAATCGAGATGACGCCGGAAGAGATTCGCGCACATTTTGCGAAGATTGACAAGTCCAACCGAGAGGCGCTGGCTAGGGCCGAAAAAGAAGCCGAGCTTAGCGGCAAGGAACCGTTTGAACGCTCGCGGTTTGATGCACTTCTGACAGTTGGGCCCGTGACGGGCCCCGGAAATGATGCCTTGCTGATGGAGTACTACGTGAGTCATCCAGAGATTCGAACCATTGCCGAGTTTGCCCGCTACGCTGACTCAATGGTCGCTTGGGGCGTGTGGTGACTACCGCTTGGTCGGGCGCAATACGTACCAGCCGTTCTCCATCGAGATGACATAGCCTGCGGCATCAGCCACAAACTTCAAGGGAACGTATATACGGTTCTTGTAAATCAGTGGCGCCTCTTCCATCGAAACGGGTTTGTCATTGACCATTGCCGATCGGCTGTTGAGCACAACGTCAAACCTGCGTCCATTTTTCCACGAAGACACAGTCTGAGTGGCCAAGTCCCATCTCATGCTGCCCTTCATGGCGTCAAGCATGGTGCGGATTGGTACCATTGTCACCCCACGTACTTCTCTCGGCTCGGCATCAAAGCTGACCACTTGCTGTTCGACGCGAACCCGCACTGGCTTCTGAGCGATTGCAACCGTAGCCAAGAACAATGAACAGAGAATAACGAAGGTTTTCATCTGTTAACTTAGACGACCTTATGTTCCATGCCATATTAGAACCATGACAGACTTAATGAATGACCAGCAGTTTCCGACTCTGACCCCGTATCTCGTAGTTAAAGATGCCCAAGCCGCCATCGATTTCTATGGCCGTGCTTTCGGAGCGACTCCGCGATCGGTATCTAAAACTCCGGACGGTTCCAAGATCATGAATGCACAGCTTATTTTGGGCAACTCCGTCTTCATGCTGAATGACGAGTTTCCCGAGTACGGGAGCATGGGACCAAGTCCCGAAGATCGGCTTCCGATGGGCTTGCATATCAATTCGAGCAACATCGAAGCGGACTGGAATCGGGCAGTGGATGCCGGTGTCGAAGTCACCATGCCTCTGGCGGATATGTTCTGGGGTGATCGGTACGGCCAGTTCACCTGCCCATTCGGATATAGATGGTCCATGGGCCAACGCATATCTAACCCTACTCAAGAGGAAATGGACCAAGCGGCGGCGGAGGCGTTCTCGACAAAGGGCCAATGACTCTCAGGAAGGAGGAGCCGCCAAGGAATTGGGTTCCAGCGGTCCAGTCGTGTGGAAAGGACTCAGGTGCCGCAAATAATCTGGTGCAGGCAATGCGAAGTTGCCAAACTTGCACACGGGAACAGATTCCGGCTAATCTTCTTTCAAACATCTAGAATCTGAGTCGGATGGTGAAACTATGAAAGCAAGAATTCTGCTCGCATTGGTTGTGATGATGGCGAGTGTGACCTCGTTTTCTCAAGGCGAAAACCCTGCCTTGAGAAAAGCGATGGAGTCCTTCTATCTCAAGTATGACAAGACCGTGATGGGCGACAGTTTAGGCGCCTTGTGGCCCTTTTATCACAAGGGCTATTACCTGGTCGATACGGAAGGGAAGCGCATGAGCTACCCTGAATTCAAGCAAATGATCACGCAATATGCGGGCTCCATGAAGATGGTGAGTTCGCGAACCCGAATCTGGAACGTGCAGCTCCAGAATCAAGAAGCGGTTGCTTGGGTCCAAAGTGAGATGGTTTGGAAAGAGCCAGCTGGAAACGGTAAATGGGCCACGAAGAAGATGACCACCCGATGGGCTGAGAACCTTGTTCGAGGTGGAGCTCATGGTTGGCAGCTGCGATCTTCCCAGCAGCTTATGACGAATGAACCTTGGACATTCAAGACGAATGGCTGAAAAATAGAGACTGTGGCGCCCACTTGGCAACTTGGCGAGTGGGCGCTTCGTCATTTGTTTGAGCGCCCTTAAACATGTCCGAACAACCCGATCGCAACGTGCTGCTTGTGTGGCGACTATCGAATCACATCGGTTATGCCGTTTTCACCTCCATCGTGCTTCTTGTCCTCTTGGGGATCTTCTTCGCGGGCATCGTCTCTACCTTGGCATTCTTGCTTCTGCTGATTCCAATCTCCCTTTGGATTCTCTCGGGATTTGTGCTCTTGAAGCAGTATGAAAATTGGACTTTTTCTGTCGATCCAGAATCCTTGGAGATGAGGCACGGGTGGATCTGGAAGAGTCGCCGAATCGTTGCGCGGGATCGAATTCAACATGTCGACATCAACTCTGGACCCTTCGACCGTCGTTTTGGGTTGGTGCAGGTTGTGGTGTACACCGCGGGTGCGACCGTAGGCATGATTCCCGGCATTCGGCCGGAGCGTGCCAATCGACTTCGTGATGAGCTGCTTGCTGGCCGATCCGTCG
>CAMLEL010000157.1 GCA_946478935.1 uncultured Armatimonadota bacterium | reverse complement strand
CGCCCGGGCGTCACGGACCAGTTCAACCGTGACATCCAGACCTATGAATGGGCGAAATATGTCTACGACTGGCAAACCGAAAATGGTCCGCACCCCCCCGGCATCCACAATGACGCAGAAGGCAGCAACCGGTGGCTTGCCATTTGGAATACCCAGCAGGCCGAAGAGTGGAGCCCCGAATACGCGACCGGCTCCGACCCGCTGCGATTCATCCTTGCTCTCGATAACGGCGCCAACTACAGCCAGCCGATAGGTCTTTACGCAGCGACCACCGGAGGGTCCGGCACCATCAGCGCCGGTTCACACGTTGCATGGAAGTACGTTGTCCCGCGCTACTACGCTGACCAGAAAGACTACGGGACCCTCCCGCAGACCTTTATCTCCAAGATGAAGCTGTGGAACCTGACTCATTTGGCCTACGGACAAATTCCGAGTCCGTACATGGAGCTGGGGCTTATGCGTCCCAATGGCACGTGGGCTAGCAATCTAACTCATACGAGTTTGTCCGGACATCACCTAACGGACCTTAACTACAAATATGAATTCAATGGAGACCAGGAATCCAAGCTTGGTTCCGTCGGTCTGTGGGCGCTCGAAAGCTACAGCCCCTCTCAGGTAGGTACCCAGGTCTTCGTCCAGGCAGCTCAGATCGAACTCACCGAGCCCTCGGGCAACGTTCCGAAATTTGGCACTCCGCTCGCCGGACCAACGGGCTGGGTTGATGCCACCTCGAAACCGGTCGAGTTCGTTGCTTCTGATGACGGCTTGGGTGTCTACGCGATGAATGCGTCTCCCGACTACCCAGGCAGCCCTCCAACTTTCAAAACGCTCTATGGCTGCACTGGCACTGGCTCGGAAGCATGTCCGCGCACTTGGTCTTCGGCCAAAGCTGGAGCGCCCGTGGTCACCTACAACCCGTCCAACTTCCCAACGGGTGTCGGCCTACTCAATCTCGTTGCTGAAGACCCTCTCGGGAACAAATCGGCAGCAGGAAAAGTTGAACTCAAGGTTGACCACATTCCGCCGCAGGTCTCGCTCTCGGGCCAACTGACGGAACAGGCGACCCTAGGAACCAAACTCGCCAAATACTCGCTAAAAGTCACTGGGAAGGATGGCGACGAAGCCTCTCCGAGCGCTACCGCGCCGCTTGGCACGGCAGGGACTGGCGCCGGGCAGTATGAACGCCCGATGGGGGTCGCTGTAGCGGCAGACGGAAGCACTTATGCCGTCGATCGGCTCAACAACAAGGTCGTCAAGTACGACGCCAGCGGAAACTACGTCTCCCAGTGGGGCTCCACTGGCTCGGGGGACGGCCAGTTCAATGATCCACGGGGAATTGATGTCGCGCCTGACGGCACGGTCTGGGTTGCTGATCTCGGCAACGACAGGATTCAGGCGTTCACGCCAAGTGGAGCCTTCGTGCGGAAAGCCAAATTTACCGACCCTAACTCCCAGCCATACGCGATCACCTCCGGGCCAGGCGGCGTCCTCTGGGTTACCGACATTGGCCTGAAACGCGTCGTCAAGCTGACGGAAAATCCGACTGTACCCGTCGGAGCTGTATCCGGCAACGCACAGAAACCCATCGATGCCCCAACTGACCTCGTTGCGCCAACCGGCGTCGCAACGGACTCATTTGGAAACGTTTGGGTCGTTGACAACAATCTGAGCAAGGTCTTCATGTTCGACTCCTCCGGGAAATGGAAATCTGAGTTTGGAACTGTCGGGTCCGGCAACGGGCAGTTGAAACAGCCAGTAGGCATTGCCATCGCACCCTCAGGCAATCTGGCGATTATGGACCGCGAAAACGGTAGGGTCCAGATATTCAAGCCCAACGGGACTTATGTACGCCAGTTTGGAACGATGGGCGGGGGTAACGCTCAGTTCCTTGAAGCGGCTGGAATTAGTTTCGGCAACGACAACCAACTCTATGTCGCGGATGCTAGTAACAAGCGAATTGCCCGATGGACCGACGCTGCTCCAAACATTCAGTCCGGCGTCGCGAAAACCGAAATCAAGGTGGACGGCGTTTTCAAAGACACCTACAGCCCAGGGTGCGCCGCTGGGAAAAACTGTGCGGCTTCGCGGGATTGGACTCTCAACGCCGACGATTACACGGTAGGAAGCCACAATGTCCAAGTGATCGTCACGGATGCGGCCGGGGTCGAAAAGGAGAAGACGCTAGCGGTTGAGACCCACGGCGACCGCACCGCCCCAATCAATGTTTTGTCAGGCACCATTACCGAACAGGCCACTTTGGGTCAAACTCGTCCCGCTTACACGGCCAAGCTCCAGGCAGCCGATCCCGGTCCTGCCGATCAACGCAAATCCGGGGTTGCAAGTATTGAATTTAAAGTCGATGGAGTCAAAGTTGACTCGATCTCCCCTGGATGCCCGAGTGAAGGATGCTCGCTCACTCGCGAATGGACGCTCAACTCGAACAACTTCACGCCTGGATGGCATTTGCTTGAAGCGATCTCGACCGATGCGGCAGGGAAATCGAGAATGAGCTGGCGCGAATTTACGATCAAACGCGACGAAGCCGCCCCAGAATTTCAGAACCTCGCCGGCTTCTACACGGCACCTAGCGGCTGGCTTGAACAGAACGCCTACGAACCGAAAGTGGAAGTTTTTGATGCGAACGGCTATGGCGTCACCAAAGTCGAACTGAAGATCGACGGGCAGGTTGTTGAAAGTACGACAGCGAACTGTCCGGTCGGGGGTTGTTCGAAACAGTTCGCCTACGGCAAATCGGTCAACATGGCCACTTACGAAGGCGGAGCCCATCCGGCCGAACGTATCGCGACTGACGGCGCCGGGAATGTCCGTAAACGGACTTGGACGATCAATGTGAATCCAGACGGCCAGATTCCGATAGAAGAGGCGGTTTCGACGCTTGAGGCGTTCGATGACACCAGCGAATCCATCGTGATCGCGCCAAACTCCGAGACCATTGATCCAGCCGAGCAGGCGGCCGGAAACGACCCTGCCCTCCATAGTGGGATTGGAGAGCTTCATAGCACCGGAACGCCCAACATCAGCACGATCAGTACGGATACCGAGGAGGGGTTCGCGGTAGGCGTTCCGGATTCCACGATCGAAGTGGAGCCCGTCACTACCGCTTCGGGCGCTTCGGGCGCTGAAGTTGTCGAGGAATCGGCAGCCGTTGCCTCGAACACCGGTGCCAATGTCGACACGATCATCCGGCCGGTGTTCGACGGAATCATGGCGTTTCAGTCGATTCGTGACCAGGCCGCTGCGGAGTATTTTTCGTGGCAAGTCCTTCTTCGTGAAGGTCAGACCCTTCACCAAGTCAACGAAGGTTCAGCGGAGATCCGACTCTCCGATGAAACTCCGGCAATGACGATCTTCGCCGAACCTGCTCACGACGCGGTCGGCGCCTCGGTCCCTACGAGCCTCGCTGTTAGTGAAGGCAACGTCATCACCCTTCGCGTGCAGCATAAATCCAGCTCATTCGTGTATCCGGTAACGGGCGGGACGGGATGGAAGGGAGGCATTAGCACTGAGACGGTTGCGGCACCGATGGACCACAAAGAACAGGAAGAAGCACGGTTCAAACGAGAAGAAGAAGAACGAATCCGCGCGGAAGAAGCAAAAGCCGAAGAAGAAAAACGGGCCGAAGAAATTCGCCTGGGCCTGAACGTGCCGGAATACAGCCACGGATACTCTAGCCCTCCCGTACTGCTGCCTTACAACAACAAAGACGATGAAGGTGCCAGCGCTTCCAGCTCGCTTCCGCACTACGGCCACTTCTACTGGTTCGACCATTGCATGTACAACGGGCCGGGCGGATGTAAGGCGTACAAGCTGACGACGAAGACCTGGATTGAATACAATCGGCGCTTCGTCTGGTGGAAGAACGACGGAATCCATCCGGGATGCTTTAAGTCGACGTACGGCTGGTCAGCGGGGCTGACCTTCTGCAACTGGGTTGGGAAAAACCACCAGCCGAACTACGGCGGCTACCACATCACGTCACGTGGTGTGTGGGACATGGCCCCGCTCGGTGGTCCCGTCGAAAAGGAAGAACCGGTGTCGGTTTACGCTTATCCTTCGGGATATGCGAACGGGCACAACACGTTCTGCGTCTGCAACCCATCGGTCCCCTGAATTGAGGTTTGGCCTGGGCTTAGGAGCGAGCATGCTGGCCGTGGGGCTGTTAGTTACCGGTGCCGCGGCCAGCTATGCCGGGGAAGCGAACAGGGCCACTCCGGAGCTTTCCGGCTCGGTGGGCGGCTATGACTGGCGTGTCGAGGTCTTCAAGCGGACCAAAAGCCCCAAGCGACCGTGCCTTCGCGTCAGCTTGGTGTCTCCGGCGGGGGTTGGCAGAAGCACGGTCTGCGGTGAGTTTGATCCGCTTCCGCTGATGATCGGCTCGACGGGCAATAGCGGTAAGGCGAAACGAGCCGCGATCGGCATGGTTTTCAATCCACGCGTTGTGCGGGCAAGGGTTTGGTTACGCGGCCGATCTCCACGAAATGTGCGCCTACGACTCTTAAGGTCTGACCGAGCGCGCAGGCTTGGGCTTGCTCCACTCCGCTACGGGGCCACCGCGTATGCAGGCTCAAGTTGTCTTATGAGAGTCGTCGGATACGACAGTTCCGGCCGGGAGGTTCGACCCGTGGTAACTATCCCTTGTGGCTGAGGTCTTCATGGCCTAGATTCTCTTGTCGGGATGCGCAAATGAAGGCTTTCAAGCTTGCTCTGTGGCTCCTCGTTGGACTTGCCGCAGTCGCGGTCCTCGTAAGCAGCGATTTCCGCGGTGATGATCTCGTCGGTCTATTGCAGGGTCTGCTCCTCTGTGGACTTCTCGCGGTAGCCGTTCTGCTTCGATGGACTATCACCTTCCACTTTTGGTCGAGCTTGGTCGCTTGGTTACGGCGCGGGTTGCGCTGAGTACGGCACCAAGAGTCGCGATCTTCGATCTAACGGTTACGGAGGACTTGTTGACATGCCGAATCGGGGTGAAGCGACGAGAGATGCCGGTAAGGCTGCGCGCGGATCACTTGCGAGACGCTGCTTCGGAGCGACTTCACCGCTACTCCCAGTCGACAAGCATCGGAGACGAATCCTGCGGCGACTTGAGAGATCCCCGAGACATTGCCGCTACTCCGCGGCCTGACTGGCGTCCCGCTTGGCCAGTTCGTCCAGAACCTTTTGAACGGCAGCTATTCGCTCGGCTCGCACCGGCTCGATCTGGGCGGACAGCTCGGACCCCTCGCCATCGAGGGCGCGGCAAATCTCGGTCAGAATCCGTAGCCCCGGATCGCTGCACCTACCCTCCTCGATTTGCCTGATGAAGGCAGCGGTGGTCGGCGCCCGTTCCGCGAGCTGGTCCTGAGTCAGCCCCCGCTCCTCGCGAAGCGATCTAAGCGCTTGCCCGGTGCGCAGCAACCAGGCTGCATCCGGTCGCGGGCGGGGAGAAACCTTTGGGGCATCGTCCCGCAGCAGTTCGAGGACGGGATCATTTTCTTCGCCGCGCCTTTTGATCCTCGCCTGTTTCTCGTCCCAGGTCTCGTAGCCGATTCTCGATACCCGGAAGCGGGCCGCGAGGTCGAAGTCCCAAACTTCGTAGCCGGAAATATCTGCGATCGCCGCCGGGGTCTCGTAGTGCTCATGGCTGGCCGGGTCCCACCAAACCCAGGCGATTAGCTCGCCGGGCGAAACGCCGAGGCCCCCGGCCAATCTGAGGATCGTGTCGAGACGAGGAAGTCGGTTTCCGCTCTCCAGCTCGCGGATGCACACCCGATCCATCCCGACCCGCTGCCCGAGCGCTTCCTGGGATAGGCCGGCCTCGCCCCGGAACCACACGAGATTGGCGCCGAACCGCTCGCCGACCGTCCACTCTTTCTCCTGGTCGCTCATTTGCAGCCCCCTTTCGGTGGGTCAAGCTTCCAGGCCATCCCCACTAGCGCGCAGGGTTCCATTTGCTGAGCCCCGGCGGGTTCTACGATCGTGTTGAGGCGCGGGACGCGCTGATCCCGCTCGATCAGCGAGACCTCCGTGCGATGGAGGCCAGCCCGATCGGCGGTGGCGGTCTGGGTTAGGCCGCGCTTTTCGCGACCTTCGACGACGTTTCGGCCGAGGCGAAGACTGGCCTTTAGCGCCTGGGCTTCCTTCTGACGTGCCATCGCTCAGCCCGCCTTCATGCCGAGCGCCACCCGGATCAGCGTCGATCTCTTGACCAGGGTGGTC
>CAMLEL010000156.1 GCA_946478935.1 uncultured Armatimonadota bacterium | reverse complement strand
TATCCCCCAAATAGCCTTCCGCTTGCGACCCGGATGCAAAGCGCATGGTTCCCATCGACGTGTCTGCGTCCACCAACGGCATCCACATCGTAATTGTGTCGTTTGTATCCAAGGGCCAGTAATGCTGATCCTGATGCCAGGGTGTTGGTCCCCCTCCTGATTCCTTAAAGAGCGCCTGATCATGGTACAAGCGGGCTCCATCCGATCCCATGAGTTGTGCGGCGACGCGACCAATGCGCCTTGCCAAGACAAGCGGCTTGACCCGTTCGCTCTTCACCCAGAGATTCATGATTTGGATAAAGGCTTTGCCGTAGGTGTCCCGCTCTTCCAAAGGACGCGTTTCCTGGTTCAGTTCAGCGACAGCTTCAAGAATCGCCTGTCGATAGGCGTCCACTTCCTCCCTAGACAGCAACCCTCGAATCATGACGTGGCCATCACGGCGATAGGATTCGATCTGCTCCTGTGTGAGGGGGTAGTCGGCATCGAGTAGGGGCACGGCTCGGCTCATGTCAGTGCCATATTACACCGATTAAAAGGGGGAGCGGTGCGCTCCCCCGGGGGTGTGGGATGAGGGTTTGGAATGACGACTATTCGGGCAAGTCACGGGCAGGAATCGGTCCGTCACAGGCTTTGGTCGCTCCGGCCTCGGGCGAAGCAGAGGCGTGCCCGCAACGTTTGAGCGTTGGATGAGTGGATGAGGGATCGCCGGCGGCGGCAGCGGGACCTTTCAAAGTCCAGAAAAGAGCCATGATGCTGATGATCACCAGCGCCAGAAATGCACTGCGAATCGACGCCGATTTGAATGCAAGGCTGGGCAGAACACGCATCCCATTCGGCGACGCCATCACGACCGCGATGGCGGAGGACAGTCTTTCATAGCGAGCCAACCGGCTGCGGCAGCTCGGGCATGACTTGACGTGCCTCAGGATCCCGATTCGCTCGAAGAATCCCAACTGCCCATGAGCGAGCATGAGTAAGCGTTCGTCCTTACCCTGACACGGAATGCTCATTGATCCTCCTGCATC
This sequence comes from uncultured Armatimonadota bacterium, assembly GCA_946478935.1. Next base: position 5,195 of record CAMLEL010000156.1, on the reverse strand, counting down.
ATGTCTGCAAGTTCGGAGTGGGCCCGGTAGAACTGATACTTGACGGTATTGAGGTTTCTGCCGAGGGCTTGTCCAATTTCAGGGAGATTCAACTGTGAAAAGTAGTAAAGCTCAAGAACTTCACGTTGCGTTTCGGTGAGTTGGGCCAGCATGCCGGGGAGGGCGGCAATCGTGGCGGCGTCGATCCCATTCGCGGAGCCGGCGGCGATGGCTTCCGTCAGCTCAACAGATGGGATGTTGCGTTTGATGGCGCGGTAGTGGTCTCGGATTTTATGGAGGCAGATGCCATAAAGCCAAGACTTGAAGCGGCTCCGTTGGTCAAAGCTTGGCAAAGCGGCCCAAGCCGCCAGCCATACGTCCTGCAATACATCGTCGACCGATTCGGGAACGATACGTTTGGCAACATATCTTCTCAACTCAGTGTCATAAATGTGAACCAGATCATCGAAAGCGGATCGATCGCCGTCAATTGCGGCTAACACTCGACGAGATTCGCCGGCAATTCCGCCGTTTCTCCAGATTCCTCTTCTCGCAAGCAATGGCAATGGACCCAACTTCTTGTCGCCTATGTCGTGCATAAGGTCAAAAAAGTTGGAAAGTTTCCATCAATTTCGAATGGGTATTGTTTTCGCATGCCCGACGAGCCCACTCCCGCTGCTGACGTCAAGAAAGAAGTCACCTTCGCCGAAGAAGAGCCGGTGATGCGCGATCAGAGCATCAAGATCGGCAATCGGACGCTGCAATACCGGACGACGGTAGGGCGGATGCCATTCAAGAATGAGTTGGGCGACATTGAGGCGCAAATGTTCTACATGGCCTACACAGTCGAAGGCACAGAACCTGGAAAACGCCCTCTCATGTTTTCGTTCAATGGTGGCCCGGGTTCACCTTCGGTCTGGCTTCATTTGGGCGCCTTGGGGCCAAAGCGTGTGGCAATGACCGAATCGGGTGAATTTCCACCGCCGCCACATCGGTTAGTCGACAATGAGTTTACGTGGCTGGATTTCACAGACCTGGTCTTTATCGACCCGGTCAACACTGGATTCAGTCGAGCCAAAAACAAGGAAATCGCGGACAAACACCTAGGCGTACAGGGCGACATCGAAGCAGTTAGCGAATTCATTCGGCTCTACATTTCAAGGAACGAGCGCTGGGCTTCGCCTCTCTACCTGGTCGGAGAAAGCTATGGCACGCTGCGTTCAGCCGGCATATCTGGACACTTGATCGATCGCGGGATCGCCTTCAACGGGATTGTGCTTGTCTCCTCCATCCTCAACTACCAGACTGCACGTTTTGTGAAAGGTAACGATCTGCCGTATGTCCTCTTTCTCCCAACTTATGCGGCAACGGCTCACTACCACGGGGTGCTTTCCAAAAAGTCCAATCTCAGAAGTTTTCTTCGGCAGGTCGAGAAGTTTGCCCTTGGTGAGTATGCAAGCATTCTGGCGCGAGGAGACGGAGTCACGGCCGCCGAGCGTAAACGGACGATTCAAGAACTTGCCCGCTTCACTGGGCTGAGGCCGGAATATATCGACCAATGCAACCTCCGGATAAACATCCACGGCTTCTGCAAAGAATTGTTGAGGGACCGAAAGCGGACCGTCGGACGCATCGACAGCCGGTTTGTCGGCATCGATGGAGATCACACGGCCCAGCACTCCGAGCATGATCCCAGCATCAGCGCCTTAATGCCCCCTTATGTGGGCACCTTCAATCAGTACGTTCGCACCGAACTCGGCTACAAGACGGACCTGGAATACAACGTGTTCAACAAGGTGTTTCAGGATTGGAACTGGGGTTCAGCGGGCCAGGGCATGCCAGATACGAGCGAGGCGCTGCGAAAGGCCATTTCCAAAAATCCGCACACGCGCGTTTACATCGCCAGTGGATTCTATGACCTCGCAACCCCATACTTGGCGACCGAATACACCCTTAATCACATGGGCTTGGATGGTGCCTTAAAGGCAAACTTCGAGACGAGTGAATACGAGGCTGGTCACATGATGTACATTCATGGACCATCGTTGGAGCGACTGAAATCGGACATCGCGAGGTTCGTGAGCTAGCCGCGCTGGCCCGCCTGCATTTTGACCAACAGGTCGTATGCAAGGGGATCGAGAATAACCTCACGGACGAAGAGCTTCAGTCGATCGTCATCCTTTAGCTCCTCAACCTTGACCGTAGGATCGAAAACGCGCGGATTGAGTGAGTTTCCGGCTGCTTTGAGTTGCCCTGCATTCAAGGTCGTCTTGAGGACCTCCAGGACCATTTGTGTGTTATCGTTGGCAACGGCATCGCGCTTCATGGTGAAGAAGCGGATCATGGCGTTCAGCTCTTTCAAAAGGGTTTTATCGGGCACGTCACCCTTGTCAACTCCATCCTTCACCGCTTTATCGATCTGAGCGCTCTTTTGTTGGAGCATCTTGGCTTCCTCTTCTTCCTGGATGCGCACATCTCGCCGGGCCTTTTCGACCGTGGGCAAGATCTTCTTGATCTGGTCTTTTGTCATGACCAGGGGAATCAAATGGTTCAGCAAGTCCAACTGCCGCATCTTTTGGAGCGTCACTTCCGATTGCGAATTCTTCGTTTGGGCAACGGCTCCAACCGAAAGCACCAAGATGAGGCAGAAGAGGGAAAGGATGCGATTCATGGTTTCACGTTTCCTGGGTCTGATCCATTATGCTCAGACGCTTGGTTCTGACTCGATGTTACGGCTCCTTCGTATGCCAGCGTTACCAATATCGCCATCGAAAGTGTTTGGGCGTAAACGAAGGCCAGGCCGCATACAGCCACGGAGATCCAGGTCAAAGTTGACATTCCCGCTCCGCTAAATCCGCCAAAGGCGTGCCCAAGCATGAGAGCGAGGAAGAGGACGCCCGCACCTCCCAGCATCAAACCAACCCCCAAGAGGGCCCGCTTTGTGCGAGGAATCCTTTCGAGTTTGGCGCGCAAACCGGAGGATCGTCGCATCTGCCAGATGCCGTAAGCGATCCAAAGTGCGAAACAAAGGAGCGCCTGTAGCCAAAACATGAAGTGAAAGGGTACCTCTGGTTCGAGTTAGAATTTGCTCTTGGGATGGCTATGAAACGATGATCCTCGTCTTCGGCACGATATGTATTGATCGCATTTGCCGCGTTCCTCAACTGCCTGCATCAGGCGGGTACGTCGAAATCACCGAACAGCGTGACTACCTGGGTGGCGAGGCGGCCAATACGGCAGCGGCTCTACGCGCCTGGAACGCTGATTTCAGTCTGTACGGCAACTCCTTGGGAGTGGGACCAGAAGCGGACAACTTGATCCATCTACTTGAGCGTCATGGGCTCCGTTATGAGCAGCCGAGCCGACGTCAGCAAGAGGAGCCTCCGATCTGTACGATCTACGTGACCCCGGATGGCGATCGTACGATGTTTGGACGCGGGTTCGCCGCTATGGAGATCGGAACCGATTTCCGGAATGTAGGTGACTGGCGAGCACAATGGCTCACGACTGACGGCAACATGCCAAGCGCTTCACTCGTCGCTGCCAAGCAAGCCAAATCAGCGGGCATGAGTCGATACCTCATGGACTTCGTCGATCAAGATGGAGAACTGGGACCTGCCGACTATTGGCAAAGCAGCACCGACAGTGTCGGTGTGCGAAACAACATCCAGAAGAACATGCGATGGGTTCAGGAATGGATTGCCGCCAAGGGCTGCTTCACGATCCTGAGCGACGGCCCAAACGGCTTCGTGGCCGGTTCTTCTGAGCACCCGGTCCGAGCCTATCCACCATTTCCCGCTCCAACGGTTGTGGACTCCACCGGAGCAGGCGATATCTTCCGCGCGGGCATGCTCTATGGCTTGAATGAGAAGTGGGAAATAGGAAGATGTCTTCAGTTCGCCGCATGTGCAGGCAGCCTAATTTGCGGTTCCATCGGCGCCACGTCGGAGGTTCCCAGTCTCCGTTCGATTGAAGCCTTGCGGAATGCAAATCCCCACATTGCAAAGGAATACAGGTGACGGTTCGATTGGGGCTGCTTCGAGAGCAGAATCGGATGTCGGGTTTACTGGTGGGATGATCTCCGCAGTGACGAAGGAGCGGATCCGTGTGCGATATGGGGAGACCGACCAAATGGGTCATGCCTACTACGCGAACTATCTCTATTGGTTCGAGCAGGCACGTGGCGCTTGGTGCCGGGCGCGGGGGTTCACCTACAAGGGACTGGAGGAAGAGGGCATTCTCTTGCCCGTGGTGGAAGCCCATCTGCGATACAAAGGCGAAGTCAAATATGATGACTGGGTAACGGTTAACGTTTGGACCAGCGAGGTCAAGCGTGCGGCGATCAAGTTTGAGTACCAAGTGGTAAATGAGTCCTTGGGTCGTGTGGTCACTGAGGGCTACACTTGGCACGTGGTCATGAGTCCGCAAACCAGAGGCGCAATCTCGATTCCCCCCTTCATGCGCGAGTTGCTGGAGCGTGATCCTGCCAATCACGAAAGGCTGCAATAACCCGCGACGTAGGTAAGTACGCATGGAGAACGGAAACCTCAGCTTGAAAGAGGCATTGGCGAGACTCGAAGAAATCGCACCCAACGCACCGTTCCTTGCATTGGGACAGACGGTCTTTTGGGATGAGCCGATGAAGGCGGGCGTTGCGGTGGCTTCCCGTCGAGCAGGCTACTCGCGCAGGTTCCTTGCCGGGGTGCATGATACGGACTACTTCGCGAAGATTCCAAGTGGCCGACGCCAAGCGGGCCGATTCAAAACGCTTCCCCATAACGACACGTCCACCAAGGGACTCTGGAGCGCAGCCGGTGAATTCTCGACGCTATTCGGATCGGAGACCGTCGTCACCCGCGAGACCTTGCTCAAGGCTGGAGCCAACCTGGAGATCGTTCGACGTGCCCGCCCCGAGATTCTGGATGAGATCACAGAGGCATGGGGATGGCGCGGAGTGGTCAGCCTGGATGATGCGCCACCCGTTAGCGCAGAACTCCCCTTGGCACCGGTATTCAACGAAATTCGAAGCGCGTTCGATTGGGCGCTCGATGGCGCTGTCGGTGCCATCGCCGGTCAGGCGAAGCAGGATGCCGAGCAGGTCGCCGACGAGTTGCGGTCGAGCCTTTGCGATGCGCGTGAAGCGGAAGACAACCCCACTCTCTCCAGCTTCTATCAGCGGTTGCTGAGGCCGTTTTATGATCAGGTCGCAGGGGTGC
>CAMLEL010000155.1 GCA_946478935.1 uncultured Armatimonadota bacterium | reverse complement strand
GGTTCGTTAGGAGGGGATTCCTTACCTTCGGTCACCGGCATTCCACAAACACGCAAAAGCCGTTTCGATGGGGTGAGTAACGACTCTACGTTTCCCACTTGCGTTATCGCGAACCCAGAGCGCATTTCAGCGGCCAAGAGTTTCGAGTCCGAGCTAAAAATGAAAGAGCCCACGGTCTTATCGATCGTGGGCTCTTAAATCTAAAACTTAAGCTTCGGCGTAAACGCTGATTCGACGCCGACCGATCGGGCCCTCAAACTTCACATGTCCATCGACCAAAGCGAAGATCGTGTGGTCTCGACCGATGCCGACGTTGACTCCCGGGTGGAACTGGGTTCCGCGCTGGCGAACGATAATGTTGCCTGGCTTGACGATTTCGCCCCCATACTTCTTCACGCCCAGGTACTTGGGCTTGGAGTCTCGCCCGTTGCGGGATGAACCTTGTCCTTTCTTATGTGCCATTTAGCTGCCTGCCTCGATGCCAGTAACGCGAACGTGGGTCTGCGGTTGGCGATGTCCCCATCGCTTGCGCTCGTTCTTCTTTGGCTTGTAGTTGAATGCGTTGATTTTGGGACCCTTGCCCTGACGGACAATCTCGGCTTGGACCCGGGCGCCCTTCACGAACGGAGACCCGACCTTGATCTTGGAACCATCGGCCACCATCACGACTTCGTCGAGGGTCACCTTGGCGCCCGGTTCTCCATCCAGCTTCTCGATGATGAGAACTTCGTCTTTTGCGGCCTTGTATTGCTTGCCGCCGGTCTTCACAATCGCGTACATAAATCGGTCTCCAGCGTCTTTGCAGACGCGACTTGGAATGATGACACATTCGTGATGCGGGAATCAACATCCTGGGACCCTGCCAAACATGGTTAAGCTGCCCGGCGGCGCTCGAGGATCATGGCGATGAGCTCTGGGTCGAACTTGCCGGGATCGTCGGCAAACGGCTTGCCTTGCCCCTCCACGATCGCCAGAATCGCCGCCATTGAGCGAGCGAGAAGCGGGATTGCCGCTCCTTTTTCGTCAAATCGATCCTCAAAGGATCCCAGACTGGGATTCAAGAGGCGAAACTCTTCGGCGGCGAGCATTCGGGCAAGCATTTCCCGGTCGTTGGAGGCGGCATACAGATAAACGGGAGTCAGGCGGATCAGGGCTTGCAGAATCGCGGTCTGGGTGCCGGTCATATGATTTTGAGAAGCGAGTGAAACGATGTCGTGGAGGCACCGGCTATACAGTTCCTCGGACTCTCGACGCAAGGTCTCCGGAATCCAGGCAAGGAGTGCGGGAAGATCGAGATCGTCATGCCGTTGTTCCACCAGGGACTGACCGGAGAATGAAACAACCCGGTTGCGTCCAGAGCGTTTGGCTTCGAACAGCGCCACGTCGGCGGCTTTGAGCAGATCGGGCGCGTCCACACCCCCGTGCGGATAGCCCGCGTAGCCCAGGCTCACTGTAACCTGACGGGTGCTTCCGCTTCGTGTTCGATAGTCCAAGCTCGAGACTCGCTCCCGGATTCTTTCGGCGACTGAGAATGCCGTCTGCATCGATGAGCCGGGCATGACGACGGTGAACTCCTCTCCGCCGTACCGGGCAGCAAGATCGTACGGGCGGACACAGCCTTTCATGGCGTCGGCAACCCGCCGCAGCACTTCATCGCCCGCGTCGTGCCCTTCTTCTTCATTGAAGCTGCGAAAGTGGTCAACATCGATCATGATGACGGCCAGTTCCTGACCGGTCCGGGCGGCTTCCAAGACTCGCTGCTGGAGAAATTCTTGCAGGCACCGGTGGTTGGCAATGCCGGTAAGAGCGTCATGAGTTGCGAGTTTCTCGAACTCCTCGAACATGATCGCCGCGTTCAAAGCCAGGGCAAAGTGCTCGGCGACGGTTTGGAACAGGTCCAGGTGGTCTTCGAAATAGGAATCCTCCTGCCGGCCGATCAGCTCCATGACGCCAAGCAGCCGATCGGAGATGACCAGCGGATGCACGCTGATTCCGCCGGGCCTCAGGTAGCAAAACTTGGCTTCCAGGTCGCAGGTCATCATGTGCTCGTCCACCGAGGGCGCGAAAAATGGATTGCGGGTGGTGGCGACCAACTCGGCTACGCAGGACGAGCCACCATCGATGGACAGTCGGTTCAGCACATTGGTGCCGGCGCGGTTGGCGCCCACGCTGGCCGACAGCTTTAGCGTTTCAAAGTCGGAGGGGTCAACGGTCCAGATGAGGACGGCGGCCAATTCGGCGGCGGAAGCGACCTCGTGGGCGGCTGACACGGTGATGTGATTCACCTGCTGATTCATGGTGAGCGCCTTTCCGAGACGCCGCAGGGTGTCGGCGTGGAGTTCGCTGCTCAATGCCAGGCGGCGAGCCGCGCGCTCCTCGTAGGCATTGGTGATCATCAGCAGCGCGCCGGGATCTTCCGGATCTTCGAGGCTGGAGCAATAGACGCGAAGCCCATCCACGTACAGCGTGTCGTGCGAACCGTGGAAGGCGTTTTCAATCATTTCGCCAAGGGGCGATTCCAGCAGTGAATTTGAGGCTCGGAACAGGCTTAGCCGCGTGGCCAGACCCCAAGTCCGAACGACCTTCCCCTGACCGTCGATGACGGCGAGTCCGACTTGGGAGGGGTCGAAGTAGCCGGCAACGCCAGGAGTCCCCAAGTCCAACGTGATCGATTGGTTTCCTGCCAGAGGCAGCTGTACCGGAAAGCCATGTCGAGCGTGACGGTTACGATCATCGATCGTCCGAACTCCGGACTGCTGGAGCAGTGTCAATAAGTCTGGAAGAATGTCGTCCTGCACGTAGTTGGATTTTCGGTTCGCGCCCAAACGGGCGTGAGCCATACTCATCCGAACCAAATACTTCTTACAGGCTGTTTTTAAAGAGTTTTTATGCTTAACCGTATGAGTCGTTTTATTCTTTTAGGCTTCGTCTCCTGTTTGTTGGCTTGGGGTTGTGGTGGTGGAGGCGGCGGCGGTTCTCGCGCCGATCTCACAGCGATCGCCGACTGGACCAATTTTGGCCAGGGTCTGAGCGGAAACTCCATGCGTTGGAGCCTCTTCACGCTGGACGAGAACCTGGTGCAATCGATCGCGATCAATCGCGATTCGGCGGGCGAGCAGTCGGCAGTGATTGCGGATCTCCAGGACGGTGATTACCACCTCCGAGTGGAGCTGTTTGCCAGTCGTGACCTGTCGGGCAGCCTGGTGGGAGAAATCGATGAGCAAATCCGGATCACCGGCGACCGTTCCTATTCAGCGGCAATCGGCACCGACCCAGCGAGCTTGAAGGTAACGCCGCCGACGGCGGCGTTCCGGGCTGGACAGGGCAAGCAGTTTTATGCCGCCCTCTACAACGCCGCTCAAAAGGCGACCTTTGCCGCGCCAGGGTCTTTCACCTGGCAGACGTTTGGCAGTGTGGCCACCGTCAACAGCGATGGTTTCGTGCAGGGCACGGCGGCCGGCAGCGGAACCGTTGTGGCAACTCACGTTCCGTCTTCGCTTCAGGGTGGCGCCACGCTGACGGTTCAGAGCGCGAATGTCACCACCAGCAAGTGGACGGTTTTGGTGTTCATGAACGCGGCCAACGACCTTTATCCCTTTAGCGAACTGAACATGAACCAGATGGAGCAGGTCGCCGGTAACCCAGACGTGAGGTTCGTTGTGCAATGGAAGCAGGCGACAAGCATCTTTCCAGACTCCAGCTTTAACGGAACGCGGAGGTACTTGGTAAAGCCCGATCAGACCAATCAAATCGCATCTGAACTCGTGCAGAACATGGGCTTGAACGTGGACATGGGCAAGAAAGAGACGATGACCGATTTCATCAATTGGGCCAAGACGTTCTATCCGGCCCAGCGCTATTGCCTCGTTGTTTGGAACCACGGCAACGGCTGGCGACGCAATCGGGACCACCTTCCGCCCACTCGCGCGGTCAGTTACGACGATGAGTTCAATACGGTCATTCAGACTTGGGAATTCGCTCAGGCACTGGGCTCCAATCATTTCGACATTCTCGCTTGGGATGCCAGCCTCATGCAGATGATGGAGGTTTCCTATGAGATCCAAGATCAGGCGGACTACATCGTCGGCAGCGAAGAGTCGCCTCCCGGTGCAGGCTATCCGTACCATCTGGTGTTTGCACCCTTTCGCGATAATCCCGACGACACCACCCTCGCGCTTTCCAAGAGTTTCGTGGATGGGATGATTGCGCGATACGGAGCCTCGTCGGAGAAAATCACTCAGAGTGTGGTGGATACCAACGAGCTGCCCGCACTGGGTTCCCAGTTGAATGCCCTCGCTCAGGCGTTGATTGCGAATCAGGCGACGCTCGGACCCCTGATGACTCAGGTTCGCAACACCGCCAAGAACTACAGCCCGACTTCGTTCGATCAAAAGCGCTACTACGACATCTGGGATCTTGCCGACAAGATCTCGGCCGGAACGTCGATCACCGAGATCGACACTGCTTGCGATGCTGTGAAAGCCGCGCTGGTCAATGCGGTCAAGTGGGAGGGGCACAACACGGCATCGAATGGCAGTCACGGACTCTCGGTGGAATTTTCCCCGGCGACGCTCTTCAGCGGAATCGCGTCGGACTATTCGAACCTGCGGTTTGCCAGTGACTGGCAGTGGGATGAGTGGCTGGCCGTGGCGCCGTAAGTGGGCCCAGCGCTTCAAAAGTAGATAGGGCCCGCTGGCGAGGCGGGCCCGATGGGCTGGAGGGTGTGGAGGAATGTGTGGGTTTTTGAAATCCCCCGTGTCTGCGGGAGCTTCGCTTTGGGGGGCGTCGCTCTTGTCGTCTAGATTCCCTGAATTGGATTGGCTGGCGTTGGTGTAACTACCAGGCTGGCAAAAAATGCTCGAAAGCCGGAAGATTTGCGGGTCGCGCAAGGGGTGGCCTGGTCCCAGGGGTTGAAATTAGGTGGAGGAATCAGACACAATTCAGAAACACTCTTAAGACAGCCGGTGGCATGAAGCCGTAATCGACCCATATCGGGTCGGCCAGCCGAGGGGATGAAACGAAGATTTTCAAGAAGACGCATTCGCGTGCATCTTGGGGCTTCCGCCAATCCACTCTGGCGGAAGCCCTTTCTGTTTTGGGATCAGGCGATCGATGAGAAGCGCAGCTTGGAATCGGGCGCCGAGTGCGAGAAGAAAATATGCCAACCGCAGAAAAAGAACGCACAATCGAGCAAGCCAAGGAGTGGTATTCCAAGTCCGTCGGCGTGGTCTTCACCGACTACCGCGGTCTCAAGGTGAAAGAGATGCAGGCGCTGCGCCGAGACCTTCGGTCCAAGGGCGGCGAAATCCATGTACTCAAGAACACCTTGTTCCGCGTCGCTGCCGGGGACGACATTGCGAATATGCCCGAGGAACTCCACAACGGAACCACGGCAATTGCATTCGTCTTCGAAAACGAGACTGGATGCGCCAAGGCGCTCCTCGATTTTGCGAAATCCAGCAAAGTCCTTAAAGTCAAAGGCGGCTACTTCGGCAAGGCGTTTTCCGCGAAAGAAGTCGAAGCTTTGTCCGAGCTCCCATCGCGCGATGTGTTGATTGCGCAGGTGATTGGAGCGATTGCCGCTCCGCTTTCCGGCCTCGTCGGAACGTTGGAAGCGCTTTACGCCGATCCGATCCGGACGATCGGCGCGGTTGCGGACAAGGTCGCTGAAGGCAGCCCGCTGCCCGAAGCTGAGGCTCCCGCCGCTGAATCCGATCCTGCTGAGCCAGTCGCTGCTGCCGAGCCCGCGCAGGAGGAAGCTCCCGCTGCCGAGACCGCCGAAGAAGCGACCGCAGAACCCGCAGAGTCCCCTGCCGAAGAACCGATTTCAGAGGAGAAGCCCGAAGAGGCTTAACCTTCCCGTTATTCACCAAAGGAAACGAACATGCCCACCAACGTAGAAACCCTCGTAGAAACCATCAGCGGTCTGACCGCTCTCGAATTGAGCGAGCTGAAGAAAGCTCTCGAAGACAAGTTCGGCGTAACTGCCGCGGCCCCAATGGCCGGATTCAACCCCGCAATGTTTGCCGGAATGGGCGGCGGCGCGGGCGGTGGCGCAGCCGCTGCTGAGGAAGAGAAGACCGAGTTCGATGTCATTCTCGCTGCCGCGGGCGACGCCAAGCTGAACGTCATCAAGGTCGTTCGAGAGATCACCGGACTTGGATTGAAGGAAGCCAAGGACCTCGTGGACGGCGCTCCCCAGCCCGTCAAGGAGGGCGCCGCCAAG
>CAMLEL010000154.1 GCA_946478935.1 uncultured Armatimonadota bacterium | reverse complement strand
CTTTGGACAGCGGGGGATTCGATGCTGTGCGCAAGTTCTCCAAACGAACTCAACAGGCCGCTACCATAAGCTTTGATCGCTTTGCCGTTGGGATCCTTCATCAAACCAAACTCGATGGTGAACCAAAAGAAACGAGCCATGGCTTTAATGATCGAGGTCAGGCGTCGCACTTGTTCTCGGTGGTCCTTGATGTTCTTGACCAACTCTGCCGCAGTGTGTGCACAATCACCAAACTTGACCAACGCATCGGCAAAGGCCTTGTCGGTATGCATCGGGACGTGCCCGGCGATGTCATGGAAAATGTCCGGCTCCGGTAGGTAATCAAGCTTCTGGGAACTTCGGATCGTGATGGTCGTGGGAAACTCCCGGTTTCTGAGACTATCAAAAAACTTAAATGCAGGTATGTAACCGCTGACTGCCTTGGCTTTGAAACCGGTCAACGGACAAAGGAAATCGTTGACATCTTCTAGCTTGGGAACCCGATTTGGATCCAGGCAGAGGGCTTCGATTCCGGCGCGGAAGTGCTGATTGGCGTAGCGTTTCCACCGAGGTTCCATTCTTGCGAAGAGTTTTCGCCAGGCATCGTGGTTTTCTTCCGAGTACAGGTCATAGGGTTGGAAGATGTACAGGTTGCCAGCGTTCTGCTGATCTTCGATAAACGGAGCCTGGGTCGTGGTTAGGCCCGGTTTATAGCGATTGATCTCTTCACGCAACTGAGCGCCTTTGCTCGGAACAGATTTCATCTCTCTATTATGGTGGTCCGGCAATGGGGAAGGCTTACTTCAGCCATTGCCGGAATCCAAGCGCTATTTGAAAAAGTCGAAGTTTTGAAGTCGGTCTCGAACGGCCGCCAAGAACTGCCCGGCAATGATTCCGTCGATGATTCGGTGGTCATATGTAAGGACGAGGTTCATGACGGATCGGATCGCGATCATGTCATCGACGATTATCGGCTGCTTCCGGATTGCATAGGCTCCTAGGATTCCGGCCTGTGGCGCATTGATCATCGGTGTCCCAAAGAGCGCTCCGTAGGTGCCAGGATTCGTCAGCGTGAAGGTACCACCCTGAACATCCGTCGGCTTGAGAGAGTTGGAACGGGCTGCCTTTGCGATTCCGTCGAGATCCTTGGCGATTTCAATCAGGGTCTTCTTGTTACAGTCCCGAATGACCGGTACGATCAGGCCATCCTGACCCTTTGAGCCAAGGGCGACCGCGATTCCCAAATGCACGCCTGAATTCTTCACGAGTTGAAAGTCGTCGCGCAGGCTCGCATTCATGAGTGGAAATTCAGCGAGTGATTCGGCCAGCGCCTTCAGGAAGAATGGCGTGTAGGTGAGCTTGACGCCGTACTGCTCCAAGAAGGCATCCTTGTTGCGCTCACGAAATGCCACCATCGCGGTGACATCGCACTCGGTAATCGTCGTAACGGTCGGAATCGCGGACGACCGAATCATATGCTCGGCAATCATCTTGCGCATTCCGACAAGCGGTGTGATTTCCTGGTCGGGTCCGGCTACCGTCGGTTGAACTGGCTTTGCCTCGATCGCGGGCCTCGATTCAGCCGGTTTTTGCGTAGTCGCACCGCCGCTGGAAAGATGCGCTTCCACATCCTTCTTGGTCACACGCCCGCCCGAACCCGAACCGGCGATTTTGGACAGGTCGTCGTCGGATAATCCGTTTGCCTTGGCCATGCTTCGGACCAAAGGCGAATACCACTTTCGATCACCTTCCGCAGTCGGCTGAGCAGGAGTCGATTGAATTTGCTCGGTCGGCTTGGGAGAGTCGGCGGCGGGAGAAGGAGCCTCTTCTTTTTGAACGGGCTCGGGCTTGGTAACAGAGCCGTTGGAAGTTCCGCCCTCATCGATGATGCCCATGGCATGAAAAACTTCAACCTGCTCGCCTTCTTGAACGAGGATTTGGGACAAAACACCGCTGGCAGGCGCGCCAAGTTCGGTATTGACTTTGTCAGTCATGATCTCGACTACTGGCTCATCTTCTTTTACAAAGTCCCCGACCTTCTTAAGCCAACGGCTAACGGTTCCTTCGTGAACAGACTCGCCCAACTCGGGCATCAAGATATCGACTGCCATGCGGCTATTGTACCGAGGCTCCCAGTTGGAGTTGCCCCCTAAAAGTTGTAACGGCCTGACCCTTTAACAGCACGCGGGCGCCCAGAAACTCCACGCCTACTACGCCTCCCCGCTTGGAAGCTTGATAACCGACCAAGTCGGTCTTATCAAGTTTGGCGGCCCAATACGGGGCCAAGACACAATGAGCCGATCCGGTCACCGGATCTTCCGGAATGCCGACATTGGGCGCGAACAAACGAGAAACGAAATCGTCGGACTCAGAATCGCTGCGAGCCGTTACAATCACACCTTCCAGTCCCAACGAAGCGATTTTTTCCATCTCTGGCGACAACCCACGCACTGCTTCTTCATTTGGGACCTCGGCCAGCCAGAACATTCTGTTTTTGGCAACGTGGAGGACTTTTACGCCCAGAGCCGCTTCAAATTGTCTTCGGTCTCGATGCTCGGAAGAGAATTCAGTGGGGAAGTCCATGCAAATACGGTTGGACTCGCGGAAAGCGGTGAGGTCGCCGGAAGCGGTAGCAAAAATAAGATTGCCCGATTCTCGTCCCGTTTCCCAAAGAATGTGAGCCGACGCAAGGGTGGCATGTCCGCAAAGCGGAACCTCTTGTGAAGGTGTAAACCAGCGAAGATTGTAATTCCCGGGAGAATTACGGTGTAAAAACGCCGTCTCAGCATGGTTCATTTCCATTGCGATACTTTGCATGGTCGATTCTTCGAAAGGGGTCTCGCAGACACAGACTCCGGCTGGATTTCCGCGAAATGGACGATCGGTAAAAGCGTCGACGATGAAGATCTCTTGATGCACGGCCCTATTCTCTCGGTGTCCGCCTGCCGTTGCAAGGTACAGCAGTTCTCAGAACTTAAAAAAGCCGGGAATCTCACTGGCAAAATCCGTTTCATTGCATGGAATCACGGAGTCAGCCTATAAGAGGGAGGCAAATCACATGCAGTTTCACGGAAAGTATTTGTTCCTCGCCAGCTTCGCGATCGTCGGAGCCTCAATTTGGACTGGATCGACTGCATCGGCGGATGACGATGAAGGTGGAAAGTGGCCCTTCGTCCGGCTGCAGGCGTCATCGCGCGCACCCGTTCAACGCGGTAACACCCATATTGGTGGAATCAGCTCCGCGGCGAACTTTGAAATCAACCACGCTGATGGCGGCATCACGTTCGCAGATGGAAGCGTCATGAAATCGGCATCGTCCGGTGGCGGCCAAGGTCCCAAGGGAGATAAGGGAGAGAAAGGGGACCAAGGCGACAAAGGCGACAAGGGCGATCGGGGTGACGTTGGACCGGAAGGCCCCAAAGGCGCCGACGGACCACAAGGAGCCAAGGGAGACACTGGACCGCAGGGTCCTGCGGGGCCAGCGGGGAGTTCCGTTGAGCTGTTTTCCGTCAGCGGAACCGGAGCGGATATGGATCAATCCGAACGGTTTGTATCCGACATCGTTTCAGTCACCGTAGCGGGCCCATCAGACAAACTTCTAGTCTCAGCGGCGGCTACACACACATTTACCGCGACTACGAGCTTTGAAGGATCGACCATGGCAAGCTATTCACTCGCAGTGCGCCTGAACGGAAGCAGCACGTTCTTGAAGCTTGGCGCCCCAGCGTACCAATCGTTCTGGCCACGGAGCGACACGGGTATGCGATTCCATACGGAAACGCTTTCGCTCAGCGGTGTGATGTCCGGCTTGGCAACCGGAACTTATGAAGTCGGCATGGTTGGATCCTGCGATGATCGAAGCCTAACCAGTGTAGGCAGCAACGTCACAGTCCAGAGAGTCCGCTAGTTTCGACTCACACGGACGTTACGAGTTGGCGAAGATCTTCTTCGCCAACTTCTTGCTTTGTGTCAGCGATTCTCAGGAATTCTTCGTAGAGCCTCTCGAACCGGTCCACCGGGAAATCAAACCCCATTTCATGCAACCGGAATTTGAGCCCATGCCGCCCGGATCGGGCGGTCAAAACAATCTCGCTGCGATCTGCGCCGACCAAGAGTGGATCGATGATCTCGTAGGTGGAACGCTCTTTCAAGACGCCATCCTGATGGATCCCGCTGGAATGCGCATAGGCGTTCGCGCCGACGACGGCCTTGTTTCGCTGGACGACCATGCCAGTCAGCTTCGAGACCAGCCGAGAGATGTGCAGCAGCTTCTTTGTATCGACCCTCGTTTGGCAATCGAACTTGTCGCTGCGGATATACATCGCCATCACGACTTCTTCAAGCGATGTGTTGCCCGCGCGCTCGCCGATGCCGTTAACCGTTACCTCAACCTGCCTGGCGCCGCCCATCACGCCGGCGAGCGTATTTGCAGTCGCCATTCCAAGGTCGTTGTGGCAGTGACATGAGAATACGGCCTTGTCAGAGTTGGGCACGTTGTCGATGATGCCCTTGATCAAGTAGTAGTACTCGTTTGGGTAGGTGTAGCCAGTAGTGTCTGGCACGTTGATCGTGGTGGCTCCTGCCTTGATGACCTCTTCCACCACGCGATACACATACTCGGGGTCGGCTCGGCCCGAGTCTTCCATGAAGTATTCGATGTCATCTGTGAATTGGCGGGCGTGCTTCACTGCGCTCACACCTGTCTCAAGGGCTTGCTCCTTGGTCATCCGCAGCTTGAATTCAAGGTGGTTTTGGCTAACCCCCAGGCCCGTGTGAATCCGCCTGCGCTCGGCCGGTTTGAGCGCTTCTGCGGCGACTTCAATATCTTTTTCACGCGCTCGAGTCAGTCCACAGATGGTGACGCCTTTCAATTCCTTCGCGAGCGTATTGACACTCTCGAAATCTCCGGGAGAGCTGATTGGAAATCCTGCTTCGATAATGTCTACGCCCAGGTCGACAAGAGCTCGACCAATCTCGATCTTTTCAGCGACCGACAAGCGGACGCCGGGACTTTGCTCTCCATCACGGAGGGTCGTGTCGAAAACGAGGACTTGGTTACTCATGATCTTGACTGCATTATACTGGCGACCCATCGAGCAAGACGCCGCGGGGTCCGTACCTGCCAGAAGGTAGAATCCGCACCGGAAATATGACCACCGTTGACATCAACATCACGGCCGGCAAGGACAGCGTCGGCGAACCTTGGATTTGGCGACTCACTCGCGACTTTCCCAACGTAAAGGTTACGATCAAAAAGGCGAACATCGATGTCGACTTCGGATGGGTGCAGCTTGAGATGGAGGGTCCGGTGGAAGAGATTCAGCGGGCGACAGCTTGGCTGATGACCACCGGTCTCCACGTCGAAGCGATGCAACGCGCCGTCGGTGCATGACCCAGTTCTTACCGTACGTTCCTGAGGACTTCGATTCTTTTTGGGCGTCCACGCTTCAAGAGGCGAACGCAGTACGCCTCGACTATCATCGGGTCCCAAGCCAGGCGAGGCAGTTCGAGGGCATTGATCATCGAATTGATATGATCGAGTTTCAGGGAATCTCCGGTCGGGTCGAGGGATGGCTAGCCTATCCAGAATGCGCTCGCCGGATGCCCGCGTTCTTGTGGGTGCCACCGTATGGGCGCGAATCTCTGCTTCCAAACATGTATGGGACGCGGGAAGGTTTTGTGTCCATGAGCCTCAACTTCCATGGCTTGGGCGCTTTTCATCAGGAGAAGTATCAGATTGACCGCGGATACTTCGCCGAAGGTGCAGATGATCCTGAAACCTGGGTGTTTCGACGGATGTTCCAGGATGCGGCGATCGCGCTTCGAGTCTTACAGGCACAGACCGAAGTGGATGAGGATCGGATCGCGACGATGGGAATGAGTCAGGGAGCCGGATTCGCCCTGTGGCTGGGAGCACATAGTCCACTTGTCAAGGCCGTTTGTGCGGACATGCCATTTCTGGCTGCCATTAATCACACGCTGACCAATACCGTTTATCGGTACCCGTTGAAGGAGGTCCGCGACTTTATGGATTCCATTCCACTCGGAGAGGCACGGGTGCTGAACACCTTGAGCTATTTCGACACAATGAACCAAGCCACACGGTGTCGCATTCCGACCCAAGTTTCGATGGGATTGAAAGATCCTGCTTGCCGGCCCGAGACGGTGCAGGCTGTTTATGACGCCCTACCCGGCAAGAAGAATTTGGTGGTTTACGACTGGGGACACGATTGGCACCCCGACATGGTGGA
>CAMLEL010000153.1 GCA_946478935.1 uncultured Armatimonadota bacterium | reverse complement strand
CGGAAGGCATACTGCCCGGACTTCATCACCTGCTCGTGGGCACGGCGGAAGACGTTCTTCTTTCTTCCCCAATACCCCGAGGCTCGCTCGATGATCTTCTTGTGGCGCTTGTGGCGCATCAGGCCACGTTTGACGCGTGCCATATTTTGTTATCTCCTTTGTTCGTTTGACCGGTTCCCGTTCGTTTCGGAAGGTAGCGGTAGAGTCGTGCGGTCTGAGGGTTTCGATCCTCGGAGTTCAGCTTTGCCGAAAACCGTGGACCGTAGACCTAAACCGATTGATTACAAGCAGAGCAGGCGCTTGACGCGCTTTCGCTCGCCTCGGAAAATTTCCGGTTCTTGCTCAAGCCGACGCTTGCGACTCGCCTTCTTGTGCAGGAACTGGTGATTGTTGTGCGACTTCCGCCGCAGAATCTTTCCCGTCCCCGAGATCTTGAATCGCTTGGCCGCCGTCTTGTTTGTTTTCAGCTTTGGCATTCTTCTTACTTCCTGTCTGCGGCTTGGGATTGAGCACCATGATCATCATGCGGCCATCCAGCGAGGGCGTTCTCTCGACCACGGCGAGGTCTTTGACCATCTCCGCGAACATTTCGAGTTTCTTGCGCCCCAACTCTGGATGAGTGATCTCCCGAGCCTTGAACATACAGGTCACTTTGACTTTGTGACCCTCCTCAAGAAAACGAATGGCGTTTTTCACGAGGAATCCGAGATCGTGTTCCGCGATTCTCGGACTGATCTTTATACCCTTAACCTCTTGTTGTTTGCTCTTCTTGTCTTTGCCCTGCTTGCCTTCTAGGTACTTGTGCTTGCCGTAGTCGATGATTCTGCACACCGGCGGCTGGGCAGTTGCCGAGACGAGGACAAGGTCGAGCCCCTCGTCACGGGCCATTTGTAGCGCTTGGCGGCTTTGCACAATGCCAAGCTGTTGACCTTCAGATCCGATCAATCGGACGTCGCGATACTTCAATACGCGTTGGTTGATCTCCGGGCCGGGCTCGGGGCGCGGAGGTCGTCTAAATCCTGCTATGTTGTTTCACCTCGAATGTTCGCATTTTGTCGACTCGTTAGTATATCGGGTATTTCAGACGGGCATTTCACGATTTAAGTTGCATTCTTGGGATAATCCTGCGCTGGTATCCTTCCCGCCAGTTCGCAAGCGATGCAATAGATCGATATGGATTTCGAGAACACAGTTTATGGACGTTGGCCCCAGGCCAACCGGGTATGCGTCATCGGCGCTGGCACGATGGGAGCAGGCATTGCCGCCCATCTCGCCAATGTGGGCTTCCAAGTCAACCTGTTGGACATCAGTCGTGAAGCCGCCACTGAGGGACTTGCTCGAGCGAAAGCCGCCAAGCCGCCTCATTTCTATGTGCCGGAACGATCCCAGGACATTGAAGTAGGAAGCATCCGAGAAGCTGGCGACCTGATCTCGAGGGCTGATTGGGTCTGCGAGGCCATCGTTGAAAAACTGGATATCAAGCGCAGGCTCTTCATGGAGATCGAGCCCATGCTTCAGCCGGACGCGATGATATCCACGAATACCAGCGGACTGCAAATCGCCCTCCTGGCCGCTGATATGCCAGATAGCTTCAAGAGTCGATTCATGGGCACGCACTTCTTCAACCCTCCTCGGTATCTGAAGTTGTTGGAGCTGATTCCTACCGAGGATACCGATCCCATGGCCGTTGCGGCCATGACGGCGTTCTTGGAGGGCAGAGTCGCACGGCGGGTTGTGGTCGCGAAAGATACGCCGGGATTTATCGCAAATCGATACGGAATGTGGTCGATGTACCACGCCATCCATTCGGCCGAGCGACTTCACCTTGGCATCGAGCAAGTCGACGCGATCACTGGGCCATTCCTTGGGCGTCCGAGAAGCGGCAGCTTCCGACTCAACGACATTGTCGGCTTGGACATCATGCAGGATATCTCCAAGAACCTGGTGGAGCGGTGCCCGGACGATCCCCATATGGCGAATTTCCAGACCCCACGGTCGATGGAGGCCCTGATTGCCAAAGGTTGGATCGGAGACAAGGTGCGGCAAGGCTACTATCGGAAAGAGGGCAAAGAGCTACTGGCTCTCAATCTGCAGACATTTGCCTACAGCCAACGAAGCGAGCCACACCTGCCGGCGATCGACGAGCTTGGGCGATTGCCGCTCGGTGAGCGAATTGCCCAGGCGCTGGAGAGAAGATGCGAAGTCGGCGAGTTTCTTCGAGAGCACCTTCTTCCCGTCTTAAAATATGCTGACTACCTCAAAGAGGAGATCAGCCACTCCGTCCAGGACTTCGACCGCGTCATGAAGTGGGGATTCGGCTGGCAAATGGGTCCATTTGAATTGATCGATGCCATCGGTCCAGAACGACTGGGAGTTTCTTCGGATCGAAGCTATCAAGATGGTCGCTTGCGAGACTTTTCTGGCGCGTACGTGAAGCCAAAACCAGAACGGGAGTTTGCCGCATTGAGCGACTTTCCCATTGTTGGAGACTCGGACACTTACAACCTGCGTGACCTGGGTGACGGTATATTCGCGGTCGCGCTGAAGACCAAAATGGGGGTGATTTCGCCCTCGGTCGTTCAGGACTTGATGGCCTTTGTCAACACCGGGGCAAACCGGCCGTTTGTACTGACTTCCGAGGCTAAGTCGTTTTCCGCTGGATTTGATCTCAAGTACTTTGATGAAGCCATCTCACGGGGAGACTTTGGTTCGATCGATGAGGCGCTCATCCAACTGCAGGCACTGGGTGAAGCATTGGAGGGATGTGAGTGCGTGGCCGCCGTCTTCGGGCACACGCTTGGCGCCGGACTAGAACTCGCGATGTCCTGCTCCCAAATCGTCGCCCATCCAGAATCGAATCTCGGTTTACCTGAATCCAAGGTGGGCTTGATCCCTGGCGGTCGTGGCACTGCCCTGATGAGACTCTACAATCAATACTCGGCTCGTCGACTGGCCGAGGTTGGGCGTACCCTCACGGAAGGAACGATCTCGACCAGCGCGGATCACGCCCGGTCCCTCGGCTACCTGCGTCAAACGGACGTGACGGTTTATCATCCTGACAAGCTCATTTCGGAAGCCAAGCGCCTGGCGATGACGGCATCGGTAGGCAAGCGGCCAGCTTGGCATTCACCGGAAGGGCCCATCGGTGGGATGATTGATCGAGAAATCGAAGAAGGACGTCGGTCTGGGGCTCTGACTGACTACGATAAAATCATCGGAGAGAAGTTCCGATCCATCTTTGCCAGGGCAGTGTCTTACGAAGATGCATTGAGATTGGAGCGCGTGGAATTTATCGACCTGTGTCGCCGGGCCCTCAGTCAAGCCCGGATTCGACACATGATCGAAACCAACAAGCCATTGAGAAACTAGCGCACAGAGGATGGACCCAGACGCCCACCGGGCAGTCCTCAATCTAGTAACCTATAGGCTCATTCGCCCGAACTGCAAATCAGCTTGGTGCGGCGTCTCGAGCCCATATCTATGAGAATTCTTGTACCAGTCAAGCGGGTCGTTGACCCATTCGCCAAGGTGCGCCCGTTGCCAGACGGGTCAGGGATCGATCTCACGGGTCAAAAATTTGAAATCAACCCATTCGATGAGATCGCTGTCGAAGAAGCGGTCCGCCAAAAGGCGCAGAACCCGGCGATCGAAATCACGGTAGTTTCAATCGGTGGCGCGGAGTGCGAGGAGCAGCTTCGCAAAGCGCTGGCGATCGGCGCTGACAAGGCGATTTTGATCGAAACACAGTCGGTTCTGGATTCACCCGGCGTCGCCGCCGAATTGGCAGCCCTGGTTAGGACCGAGAACCCGGATTTGGTTCTCATGGGCAAGCAGGCGACGGATGATGACAACAATCAGGCTGCGCAAATGCTGGCCGCCAAGCTCGATTGGCCCCAGGCAACATTCGCCTCAAAGTTGGAATTGACAGATGGACAAGCGACGGTCACGCGCGAAACGGACACCGGTGAAGAGACGCTTCAGCTACCTTTGCCTGCTGTGGTGACAACCGATCTGCGTCTCAACGAGCCACGCTACATTGCGCTTCCGGGCATCATCAAGGCTCGAAGCAAGCCTCTTGAAAAGCGACCCGCGGCGGCGGGCACTGCCCCCAAAACGCGGCTTGTTCGAGCCGAAGCTCCACCCCCTAGGGCCGCTGGCCGCAAGGTTGGCAGCATTGATGAGTTGATTTCTGCTTTGCGCGAGCGAGGTGCTCTCTAATGACCAAATTACTGATCGTCGCATTCGATGGCTCCGAAGCAGACCAGATTGCAGGATTTGCCCAGAGGCTGGGACTCCCATTCGACGTTTTGGCAATGCAGGACTCGCCCGCACTCGAATTGGGCGCTGAGAAAGTGTATTTGGCCAATCTTCCAGACCTGCCTGCCGCTGACGCTTTGGCGAAAGCCATCCAGACTCGAAGTGAAGGCTATTCCCACATCGCGGCAGTCTCCAATATGCGGTCAAAGGATGTGATGGCCAGACTCGCCGGTTTGCTCGATGCTGCCATGGTCACGGATGTCGTCGACCTCGAGAGCCCAACAATGTTCAAGAGACCGATGGTCGCCGGCTCAATTATCGCCACGGTCGAAGTTCTGTCTATGCCAGTGGTTCTCACGGTCCGACCGTCCGGATTCCCGGCTGCAAATCGCGGTGGGCAATCAACGACGGAAGCAATCCAGGTCGATTCCACTTCGCGCGCGGTCCGGTTAAACCAAACCAGCCGAGGATCATCTCGCCCAGATCTCAGCCAAGCCAAGGTAGTCGTCAGTGGCGGCCGCCCTCTCAAAGATGCGGCGACCTTCGAATCAATCATTGGAGGACTTGCGGATGCCCTTGGGGGCGCCGTGGGGGCAACCCGGGCCGCCGTGGACTCTGGCATCGCGCCGAATGAGTTACAGGTTGGTCAAACGGGAAAGATCGTGGCTCCGGATTTGTACATAGCCGCCGGAATCTCGGGATCCACGCAGCATATGGCAGGGATCAAAGATTCGAAAACCATCGTTGCCATCAATAAAGATCCAGATGCCCCGATCTTCGAAAGCGCAGATTTGGGACTGGTCGCCGACCTGTATGAAGCTATCCCGGAATTCAGGGCCAAGATTGGCCGGTAATTATCTCTGGGACGGCGAATACCAATGTTGTCCCCAGCCGTCTTAATACGCAGACCCAAGTCTCGGAGGAGTGAAGTTTTGAAATTTCCCATTTTCGCTGTAGCCATTGCTGCTGCGGCATTCGCCACCGCCCAGGTGGATGTAAACAAGACCGTCGTGGTGGTGAACGGCGAAGAGATCAAAGGTGGCGAGTACTACCACCGCATGGAGTATTTGTCTGGCGTGGGCAAACCGATGAGTTCAGGGGTCGCAGAGTTCCCTCCAGGATTCTTGACCATCGAGCAGCTTATCACCGAACGATTAATCCTTCAGCTCGCCAAGAATAAGGGGGTTGCGCCGACCGAGCCCGAAGTGGAAAACGAGCTGAAGCTGAGGATCGCCGATGATCCCAAGCTCCTTGAAAACTGGATCAATGCAGGTCGGACAGAGCCAGAACTACGATACAGCGTCCGATTGGAGTTGGCTCAATTCAAGGTTTCGACGTCTGGGATCAATGTGACCGACCAAGAGATTGAGCAGCACTATAAAGCAAACCCAAATATGTACACGACGCCCAAGCGAGTGAAACTGTCCGTTATCGTGGTTCGTGATCCCGAAGCGGTGGTCAAAGTGGATGCTGCGCTCAAGTCCGGCAAATCCTTTTCGGAGGTAGCCAAGACTTACAGCGAAGATCTCACAAAAGGCGTGGGCGGAGAATTGGGGAACCTCAACTTCATGGCACTCAGTGAATCCGTTCGCGCAGCGATCGACAAGATCAAGATTGGCCAGACCACCGAGTGGCTGACCACTTCCGATGCCCGAGTCAAGTTCCTCCTACAGGACGCAACGGCAGCGAAAAAAATGGAACTCACCCCCAAACTCAAGCGTGACGTCCGCAAGCGTCTCATGCTGGACAAGGGAGCCATCAAGAACAACGTCGCCAAAGAAATGTTCGACCTGCGCGCCAAGTCCAATATCGATATCAAGGATAAGGTATTCGCCGACGCTTACTCGCGATACATGGAGGCCTACAAGAAAGATGTGGCCCTCCGTTCCTCAGGCGGTTAGTTGGTCCTAATCGTCCGTTTGGGTCGAGATCCGGTTGAAGCGGTCCGTTCGATGGACGGATCGTGTACGACCTGACGTACGGACCGCGCATCT
>CAMLEL010000152.1 GCA_946478935.1 uncultured Armatimonadota bacterium | reverse complement strand
TGTTTAGCCAATTTTGAAAAGTTGCGATATATTGTGAGAAACGTTTCGCGAAACGTTTCGCGAAACGATTCTCAGGAGTTACCAAGGGCCAGATGGCAGCAACGATCAAGGACATCGCGAAGAAGCTGAATATTTCGGTGAGCACCGTGAGCTACGCGCTGAATGATGGACCGCGACCCGTACCAGAGGATGTCAAGCGGCGAGTTCTTCAGGCTGCTCAAGAACTGCAGTACCGGCCCAATCGCGTGGCCCGCAACCTGGTGACGCGACGGAGCCACACGATCGGCATCGTTCCAAGCGAGGCGAGTAGCGACATCGTCCTCAGCCCCTACCTCCAAAATTCGCTGAACGGCATCGTTAACACGGCGGAGGCGCTGCACTACGACGTCTTGTTCTTTACTCGCTACGATCAGCAACAAACCCGGGAAATGGTTGATGTGCTTCTCGATGGTCGGGTGGACGGCTTAATATTTCTGGCGCCGCCCACCCACGCTCCGGTCCTGGATATCATCGCTCAGCACGAAGTCCCGCACGTGGTGATCGCGGGTGAGGCCAATCCATCTTCCGCTCATTATCGAGTTGACAACGTATCCGGTGTGCATGCCGCGATGTCTCACCTGTGGGATTTGGGCCACCGAAAGATCGGTCATCTTTATGGTCGCCTCCATATGGAGGATGGCATCGTTCGTCAGGACGCCTACCGTAGTTTTCTTTCGTCTCGAGGCGTCGCGGTGCAAGAAAGATGGATGGCATTCGGAGACTTCACCAACGAAGGTGGTCACGCCGGGATGCGCAAAATTCTCGATAACGCAGAGCGTCCCACCGCAGTCTTTTGCGCCAACGACGAAATCGCCGTCGGAGCGATCCGCGCTTGCAAAGAAGCTGGCCTTCAGGTGCCAGAAGATATGAGCCTGGTGGGATTTGATAACGTGCCCATGTCGGCGGTCTGTTTCCCAGCATTGACGACGGTTCGCCAACCTGTTCAAGAATTGGCGTCCCAAGCAACGCAGTCACTGATTCGATTGATTGACGGCGAAGGCGCCGTCACCTCCCAAATTTTGCCAACTGAACTCATCGTTAGAGATTCGACGACTCGTCCGAAGGAGGACATTTGAGATGCTCCCAAAAAAGCATGCCTTTACATTAATTGAACTACTTGTCGTAATCGCCATCATTGCCATCCTGGCGGCGATCCTGTTCCCGGTGTTCGCTCAGGCCAAATTGGCCGCCAAACGCACAACGGCGCTCAGCAACGCCAAACAGGTCGCAACGGCCAATTTCATCTACATGGGCGACTACGACGATGCCCTGATCAAGGAATTCTTCGGTTTCCCATCCGACTGTGCCAGCTGGCCTGGGAATGCCAGCGCGTACTATGGATGGCGACACGCTCTGCAGCCCTATATGAAGAATCAGGGGCTTCTCAGCGACATCACAAACCCATTCGAAGGCAAGTCGTTCCACGTGGACTGGTGGGACAAGAATGACAACGGCATCGCCGAAACCGACGAGCGAATGCCAACCAACTTCGCCGTGAACAATGTCGTCATTGGCTTTGCCAATGGACAGTGTGCTGGCCAATGGACACCTGTCGGACTCAGCAGTTTGGATGTGCTTGAAGACGTCGCCTCAACAATCGTCATGATTCCCAATCGGTCGCAATGGAACGATCTCAAGCCCACATTCCTCAGCCAGATTGAGGGCAAGCCCGGCTGGTGCATCACACCCATTGGCGGTTCGGCTCCAACCTGCCCAGCAGGCGGTAATGGTCCGATCCACGCAGTTGGTAAGCAAACATCATTTGTCTGGGCAGATGGCCACGCAAAGGCCAAGTCACCGCTGGCAACTCTCGATGCCAGCAACCCTAACCGTGATGACTGGTCCTCAAAGCTGGGAATCAATCCATTCACAAATGCACCCTACACTCAGGCTGATCGGCAGAGCTACGTGGCGAACGCCTGGCCGGAATATAAGTAACTCGAATCGCCGGTCCGGCACTTCCGGACCGGCGGCATAAACCCATGAAGAACTTCAGAAATCTCATTGTCCTCGTCGGAGCAGCTTTGGCGATTGGGTGCGACACTGGCGAAACTCCTGTGGAGACGGTGCAGGTCCAACCCGGTACGACAAAGTCGCCAACACCTGGTGAACCTCCTCAAAACATGCAGAGCGCCATCCAGAGTAATCCGGGCATGCCCCAGGTTGCAAAGGATGCAGTCCTTGGCAAGAAGTAGCAGGCTCGTATGGTGCTACTGGCAGCTGTCATTGCTCTGACCTTTATGAATCCGTCCAAAACCGAAATCGAAAAGGTCGGAGACCAATGGCGTTTGAACGTCAGCGGCAAGCCCTACTTCATCAAGGGGGTGGGAGGGACCGAGCACATGGACGAGCTTGTCCACGCTGGCGGAAACTCTATGCGCACCTGGGGCACAGAAAACGCCGGAAATGAGCTGGACGAGTGTCAAAAACGGGGACTGACCTTGACGGTCGGTATTTGGCTGGGACACCGTAGCTACTTCAACTACGATGATCCCAGCAAAGTCAAAGAGCAGTACGAGCGGGTGAGGCGCGATGTGCAGCGACATCGCGCCCACCCGGCGCTCCTTATGTGGGGTCTGGGCAATGAAATGGAAGTCGATCAGAATGACCGGGAAGCCACCTGGAAAGCGATCGACGACCTTGCCAAACTTTGCAAGGACCTGGACCCCAATCATCCGGTTATGACCGTCGTGGCCGATATCAACCCGACGAAGATTGCCAACATCAAGCGTTGGGCGCCAAACGTCGACGTGCTCGGAATCAACTCCTACGGGGGTCTGTCGACCTTGCCGAAACGCCTTAAAGAAGCGGGTTGGGATAAGCCGTATGTGGTAACTGAATTTGGACCGGTCGGCCCCTGGGAACGACCCAAAACAAAATGGGGAGCCGCTCTGGAGCCGACCAGCACCGAGAAGGCCACGATCTACCGAACCAATTACCAGCGATCGATCCTGGACCAATCTGGGTGGTGCCTGGGCTCGTACGCATTCCTGTGGGGGGACAAGCAGGAAGAGACCCCAACTTGGTTTGGCATGTTCCTGCCGAGTGGTGAGCGCACGGAGGCTGTCGACGTGATGGCTCGACTGTGGTCAGGCAAAGACCGCGCCAATGCTGCCCCACGCATTTCTGCATTCGATTTCAGCGAGGCTCAAAGGGAAGTCGAAGCCGGAACGATCGCCTCCGCTATCGTAAAGGCGAACGATGCTGACTCGGACCGCCTAACGATTCGGTGGGAGGTTCGCAAAGAGGCGATCAACAAAGGGTATGCGGGTCAAGGCGAAGTCAAACCAGGCGTTGTGAGCGGCCTGTTGACGGATGTGGCCACACCTTCCGTCAAGTTCAAGGTTCCTCGCGATGCAGGGGCCTATCGGATCTATGTTTATGTTCTCGATGGGAAAGGCAATGCGGCCACCGCAAATATGCCGTTCGCCGTCCGGTAATCCTAGGCATCCTCCGCGAATCCACTCGTTGTTCGGTGCTCCTTGATCATCAAAGATCCAATCACGAAGGTGAGCGATGCGATGGCGATCGGGTACCAGAGGCCAGCAAAACTGTTTCCCGTTTTGGCCACTAATGCCGTGCCGATAAACGGTACCAAACCACCGAAGACGCCATTGCCAATGTGATACGGCAAGGACATAGACGTGTACCGAATCCGCGTCGGGAACAGCTCGACCAGGAATGCGGCGATCGGCCCGTAGACCATTGTGACCAACAGAACTTGGATGAACACGAGCCCGACCAAGAGCCAGTATGTAGATGCCGGAGGAACGATTTCGGTTTTCGGCTTCTCGGTCGCGACGAGACTCTTTGTTACCGGATCCGCTGCCCACTTTGTCTTCTGCGTAATCTTGGCGCCATCAACTTCCCAAGTTGCCGTCTGAATAGAGATCTGTTGTCCGGTGACCGGGTCTCGACTATTCTCTGCGCTGAGCTTTGCGGACGAAGTGAGTTCGGGGGTTGGAACGGACTTCAACATGGCCGAATAAATCGGGACGTAGGAGATTGCGCCCAAAAGGCAGGCGGCCATCATCAAAGATTTTCGACCGATCCGGTCGCTCAAAGCGCCAAATACAATGAAGAATGGAGTGCCGAATAGGAGCGCCCAAGCAACGATCTTGCTGGCAACGGCAGCCTGCACATTCATGACGGTCTGAAGATAGTAGAGCGCATAGAATTGGCCGGTGTACCAAACCACGCCTTGACCAGCCGTTGCGCCGAACAACGC
This sequence comes from uncultured Armatimonadota bacterium, assembly GCA_946478935.1. The sequence continues at coordinate 1,999 of CAMLEL010000152.1, read as the reverse complement.
GATCAAAACTAACCGACGGTTTACAGGATTAGCAAAGCTTTCGCGAAGCGGGTTCGCACTGATCTTGCCCTCCGACTTAATCTGCTTGAACAAAGGCGACTCGTCCATCTTTCGCCGAATGACATAGCTGATGATCACGAGCAGGGCACTTGCGAGGAACGGAATGCGCCAACCCCATTGAGTAAATGCTGCCTCACCCATCGTGGTGCGCGTGAGCAAGATCACCAAAAGAGACACGAAAAGGCCCAACGTCGCTGTCGTTTGAATGAAGCTCGTGTAGAACCCCCGACGACCCTCAGGAGCGTGTTCTGCCACGTAGGTGGCTGCGCCGCCATACTCGCCGCCCAGAGCCAGACCCTGGAAGAGACGGAGTAGGAGCACCAGAATGGGCGCCAAAACACCGATCGTCTCGTACCCGGGAATGAGCCCAATCCCGACGGTCGACAAGCCCATCATCATCAGAGTCAGCAAGAAGGTGTACTTCCTGCCAATCAAGTCTCCCATGCGGCCGAAAACCAGGGCTCCAAATGGGCGGACAATGAAGCCTGTGGCAAACAGCGCCAAGGTTGCAAGCAGGTTGGCGGTGGGGTTTTCCTTGGGGAAAAACTGCGTGGCGATGATTGTGGCGAGGCTGCCAAAGATGTAAAAGTCGTACCACTCGATTAGGGTGCCGGCGCTGGAAGCGAAGATGACTTTCCAGATGCTTCGCTCGGCGGGTTGGACCTGTGCCATTGGGCGTTATTCTAGCAAGCCTGGCAGCCTTCTGCAATCGCCTTTTCCATCTTGCGTCTCGCATCAGCAGTGCTAAAGTAAGTCGTGGAAAGATGTGTATTGCGATCCTTCTAGCTCTTGTGCCTGCCGTCGCACCCCGTGAAACCATCGCTGTTTGGCAACAAAACGTCCAAATTGGACAACTGAGCCGCATTCTTTCGAGTCCGCAGCAACACTTTGCATGTGATCGTAACATCGCTACTCGTCGTGCCCATATCTTTGTTAAACAGGCGTCGCCACTAGCCATTGCCGAAAAAGTGGCCGTTACACTGGGCCTGAACTTGGTGCGGACGAATTCCGGGTAGCGGTTTGCCGCTGACGAGCATTACGAGGACTTGATACGCACTCATGATGCCGAGGTTGAAGAAGCAACGGGGGAAGTTCTGAATCGAGTAATCGAGCACTTGAGACGCAACCCTCCACACAGGATTGAACAGAGACGGCTAACTGATCCCACCTGGACTGCTAGACTGGAATCGCCATTGCCGATCGGTGAGTTGACCCGAAAGGAATACGGCTTTCGGCACCTTCTGGCCACGTATCGAGACGATGCACTCTGGGCTCTGGCCAACTTAAATCAGATGCAACAAAGAGACCTTCTGGACGGTCACGCAGTCGTCGCAGCGGTGCCAAACATTCCGGACTTGATTGCGTTGCCAGGCAGTTCAGCAGACTATCTGTACCTAAAGGATTCTTCGCAGGGGTTTCTCATCGTCGAGTTTGATGCGGATCACGGCAGAATCATGGCGACACCTGTCAAGTACCCAAGACGCAGCAATCCGAATGCGACGGGAAATGCGATAAACGTCTTGCCCATGAGCCGCGACTTGGACGGAGAGACACGGTTGGGGTTGTCCATGAAGGGTTGGACTCCCAACGCCGCCTCATACTATTTGCCTCAAAAACATGTCTGGAAGGTGACGGGTACGGGCCAGGGACCGGCAGCCGAGCACCTTGCTTCGGTCACGGGCCGCTATGTGATTGTGGAAGCATCACCATTAAAACCGAAAGATCGATTTGATTGCCGTAACCTTGGTTTCGTTAAGGAATCATTCGGTTGGTTATTGATTAAGCCACCTCGGTTTTGGGAACTACAGAAGTATTGGTGGTTGAGCAATTCTTCATTTCATCCAAATAGACCCCCGATGGATGATGCAGTTTTGTCATTAGACTGGTTGAGCAACCTTGCACTTGCCGCACACGACACTGACGAAATCGGACATCGGAC
>CAMLEL010000151.1 GCA_946478935.1 uncultured Armatimonadota bacterium | reverse complement strand
AAAGCTCGTACTCGTGATGAACGGGTCGTGGGTTCGAATCCCACTCGCTCTGCCACTTTCTGGGAAGTCCCCACCAAGAGCGATGCTCCATCCAAATCCCAAGGAAGCCGATCGCCGAACAGAAGTAATTGCGGCTCTGCTAGAGCACATTCGAACTGACCGCCGCATCTTTCTCCCGCCGTTCGATGCATCCATATCGCGACCCAGTGACCAGTTTGCGCTTCAGTCGGTTGGACTGGAGCCCAACGATTTCGGAGGAACTGTGTCCGACTACCGCTACCAGTTCGAGGGAGAAGAAGATCTTCTCCATTTGATCGTTACCCGCATCGACTCAGGCAAGATCACTCCCGCCGAAGGCCAGCAAGTTGTGTCGTTCCTCCTTCCCAATCTCCCGACCGCGCTCTTGTGGCTCAAGCCCGGCGAGTACACCCAGCACTTCTACTGCGGTCATGACGAGTTGCTACGATCTTTCTACGAAGTTTGACTGCATATCTCCTTTTTTGATGTATAGTCTGGAGGGATACATCTCACACGGAGGTATGGCAATGGCATTCAAGGGCGATTTGGACGCGCTGATCTTGGGAATCCTCAAGGATCGGACGGCGCATGGATACGAAATCTCAAAGCGGATTTCAAAGGAAACCGACCAGTTAGTGAAAGTGGGAGAGGGGCAACTCTATCCCGCTCTGCACCGGCTTGAGAACCATGCCAGTATTGAAGCGGAATGGATCCCGCAGGAGGGCAAGCCAGCGAGAAAGGTCTACAAGATCACCGACAAAGGTCTTAAGGATTTGGCTTCCAAACGAGCGGCATGGGAGAAACTGGCGAACGGAGTCCAATCGATTCTGGGTTCGGTGAAGAAGGTTGGTGAGCACCATGCCTAAGTATCTGGACTGGTATTTGGTCGAACTGGAATCGCATTTGCGCGACCGCATGCGCACGGACCAAATTCACTCGATCGTAACTGAAGCAGGGCAACACCTGACCGAATCATATGCCGAACATTTATTTTCTGGAATGGCGGACGACGACGCCCAGCTCGCCGCTTTGGAGCGTTTCGGCAGCCCATCGAAGGTTGCTGCTTCTGAAATGGGGCACTTTGTAAAGCACGGCAACCCCAAAGCTTCAGCTTGGGGGATTGGTATGGTGGCGTTGGCAGCGGCGCTCGTGCCTATCGTGGTCGCATCGGCAACGATTCCCCAGGCGTGGTTCTATTGCCTAATCGCCGTTGCGGGCTTAATCCTGGCATTCGCGACGTTCGCCTACTTCGCCGGCAGATTGCTGCTTTTCCCGATTGCCGTGCTCGTGCTAGCATCGGCGAGTATTACGGCGATGGTTGCTTCGCAGAGGTTTGTGATGGAGACCTCGCTCCTACCAGCAGAGTTGCCCGAAGTTTTGAAGACGTTCGATCGATCTTCACTAGCGATCCAGGAAGACCTGGCACTCCTTGATGCCGCGGGGGCGTACTTCGCTGGAACACCCAACCGGAGCAAGCCCTATGCCCTTCCCAATCAGCAAGGCTATGTGGTGCCCCTCGGGGTCCGCGATGTTCGCATCTCGGCTCCCGTTGGATATATCGTCGTAACTCCGAGACTATCAAGGGGCAGCGTCCTGGATTGGAATGACGCGAGGAAACGTTGGATGGAGGCGAGTTCAAACGCATACACGAAGAGCCGCCTGAATCACTCACTAGGGTACTTGGCAACCGAGAAAAATCGACTGACGTCCTTCCATTCGCAGTTCCCGGCCGATGTTTTCAGCGAACGAATGACTGAATCAATGGCATATGGCGGCATCGCCATCATTGGGCTGTGGGCGATCAACCTGATCGCGGTCGGACTCGGGAAGTTGGGCCGTAGACGACGGACCGGAGATTGGCTGGAGAAGCGATTGGCGTAATGTGGAGTTGTCCTACATCTCGCGACGATATTCCAGGGCGCTCAAGAGCGTTGCCGAGTCCGCGTAATCCAGTTCCCCGCCAACTGGCATCCCATGAGCCAATCGGGTAACAGAAATACCAGTCGGCTTGATGAGCTTGGCCAAGTAGAGCGCCGTCGCATCCCCCTCGATCGTCGGATTCGTGGCCAGGATGACTTCTTGTATCTCGTGCTGGCCCAGCCGCTGAAGCAGTTCTCGGATTCTTAGCTGCTCTGGACCGATTCCGTCCATGGGAGACATCAGTCCGTGGAGCACGTGATATTGCCCTTTGTACTCGTTGATCCGCTCGATCGCCGCGATATCTCGTGGCTCCGCCACCACACAGACAATGGATCGATCACGGCGTGAATCGCGACAGATCTCGCAAGTCTCGTGCTCAGAAATGTTTTGGCATTCCGAACAGAACCTCAGCTTTTCCTTGGCGCGCCGGATGGCGTCGGCCAAGCGGTTCGCGTCGGCATCCGTTGCTTTCAAAAGGTGGTAGGCAAGGCGCTGAGCCGACTTTGGGCCGACCCCCGGAAGCTTTTCCAGTTCCGCGATCAACTCTGCCAGGGGTCGGGCGAAAAGCACTAGCCGAGCCCGGGAACGTTCGGCATGATCGCTTGAACTCTGGCCGCGCGAGATTCTGTCGCCGTGGTGAAGCCATCCCGAACGGCCGAAACGATCAGATCTTCCAAAGCCTCGACATCTTCCGGATCCACAATCGACGGCTCGATCTTTAACTGGACCAGCTGCCCCGTTCCGTCAAACAGCGCCTTGACGGGTCCTTTGTCGATGGGAATGCGCTCGTTCGCAAGCTCTTCCTCCAACTGTTGAGCACGCGCCATCGCTTGCTGAGCCTGTTGGAGCATGCCTCCGAATCCTTGTCCGCCGAATCCCTTTGGAAGTTTCATGAGTGAATCCTTTATGACGCGCCGAAAATCTCGCGTACCGTGTCCGCGAGCTTCTGGCCCTCTAGCGGCAATTCTACCGCTTGAGAGTCCCCGATCGCGTTCGTCCGTTTACCGGCGCCGAGTTCCACGCGACACGCGTCGCCGAGTCGCTTTTGCATCGCGTCTGCGACCGCTCCCAGTCGATTTGGCTTATCTTTGATCCACTCCAAGTCCAACTGTCGCGAAAACTCGATCGAAACTACATCACCTTCGACGTGGCCAACCTTCGAATCGAGCAGCCTGGCCGCCATCGTCTTGGAAACGAGGCTCAGTTCGGCAACGCTCTCCGACCACGCCGTTGCCGCTGCATCGAATTTAGGATCGCCCGTGGCGGTTGGCTTCACAACCTCAACCGCTTTGGGTGGTTCGGCGATCGCTACCTTGGCCGCTGGCTTCTTTTCGCCCTCCACCGTGGCTGCGGGTTTGGATGCCGGGACGGTCGCTTGAACTGGAGCTTGCACCGGTTGGGGCGAAGCGATGCGAATCAGTTCCGCTTCGAGCCAGAGCCTCGGCAGCGAGATGTCACGTATTTCTTTGTGCGCTTCGGAAAGCGCACTTCTCGCTCGCAGCAAGAACTCTTTTCCGAACGACTGCGCCGCCGCATGAAGGCTCGCCTCCTGTGCGGCATCTCCGGTTCCGCCAATGTCAATCCCGTATGCAACCCGCGTGAGGTCGGCAAGACGGTGCAGCATCGACTCCAGAATTGCTCGCGGATCGCGCCCCAACCGGCTCATCTCGTTGAGCGAGTCGATGATCTTCGCGATGTCGGATCCTTTGATCGCGGTCAACAATCCATCGATCGCCTCATCCGAAACTAACCCCAGTTGATCGTAGATGTGATTAAGCGTGATCTCCCCGTCCGTCGTTAAGATCGCCTGCTCGAGAAGAGTCAGCGCATCGCGAAATCCGCCATCTGCCATTCGGGCAATGGCCGAAACTGCAGCCGGCTGAATCTTGGCCTGCTCCTGCTCAGCGACGTATTGAATGCGCTTTGCCAGGTCCGAAACGGAACCCCGATGGAACTCGAATTTTTGGCAGCGAGATCGGATCGTTGGCGGAACCTTTGAATACTCGGTCGTGGCCAAGATGAAAATCACGTGAGCGGGAGGCTCTTCGATCGTTTTGAGCAGGGCGTCGAACGCCTTGCCGCTCAAGTCGTGAACCTCGTCGATGATGTAGATCTTGTACCGGCACATCATCGGCTGATACTGAGCGTCCTCGACGATCGCTTCACGAACGTTGTCCACGCCAGCCTCGCTGGCTGCATCAAACTCTTGAACATCCGGGCAGTTGCCAGCCGCGATCATCTGGCAGATCGGATCATCATCACTCGGCTCCGCGGTCGGACCGTTCTCTGCGTTTAGTGCCTTGGCCAGCAGCCGAGCTGAGGAAGTCTTGCCCGTCCCTCTGGGACCCGTGAACAGGTAGGCGTGCGCAATCCGTCCGGTGGTGATGGCGTTCTGGAGGGTTCGGACGATATGCTCTTGACCGACCAGATCACCGAATGTCTGGCTCCGATATTTGCGATAGAGCGATTGGTATGCCATGCCGGGGCTTGTCGTCACGGTTTGAGAATGTACAAGTCTACAAACCACCGGCTACAAACCACAAGCCATGTGGTGAGGAATACCGGGAATGGTGCGTCGCACAGAGAACCGACTTATCGTTGCTGCCTTCCGGCCCTGGCGAGGTTCACCAGCCTGCTGCCGCGCAGTTCCCGGCTCCCATAGTTTAGCTGATTTGGCACGTCCCATGGTAGACAAAAAGGGGCTGAAAGCCAGCGCTTTCAGCCCCAATTGTCAACCTCCGATCGGTTAGTTGCCGCCGGTCGCCCCAGCTCTAAGCGTGGGAACCATGATGACGTCCTCTTTGTCCTTGCCTTGAACCGCTTCTTTGTAGTTCTTGGTCTTCAGAACCGGAGTCTTGTCCACCCATTCCCCTTTGCGGCGAATCTGATCCTGTGTGATCTCAAGCGTCGTGTACATCACGGGTTGAATGGCATTTGGAATTGGTTCCTCTCGCCACTCGATCGTATTGCCGCGATCGTCATCCTTAACTGGGACGAGCTTGATGCTCTTGCGGGAATCGTTGCTGAGAAAGTTTGAATCTGTGAACCCTTCTCCGCTGTAGCCGAACTTGTCCTGGATGTGAGGCGGCGCACTGCGCGGATTGTAATAGAACTCGATCAAATATTTCTTCGCGAGGAAAGGATACATGGTCGGGTCCTTGCTCATATCCACTTTTCGATTGAATCGTCGATTCCGCACGAAAAGCTGATCTTGCATGAACGTCAGGTTGCGCGGAGGGTCCAGGTTGACGCTGTCCGTCATGTCCCAATCAAGCTGCCCTCTCTTCGCGTGCGGGTAGTCCGCATCCCTCAGCGTGATCCTAACACGCGTTCCAACCGGCAAAACATTCCAAGTTCCCTCGACACGCAGAACGCGATCGCTTAGAACCGTGACTTTGGCCGAGAATCCGACGTCGAACGGAGGTTTCGTATCATAGTTGCCCGTCGCGTACCAGTTATTGGCCAGACCTTGTTCGGTCGTTCGGGCAAACCAACCTCGCTGTGCCATCCGGACGAGGGTCGTATCGAGGTTGTTCTCAATCGTTCCCAGCTGCTGGATAGCTCCGTACTGCGTGTCCGTTCCGAGTCGCTTTTCGGCGACGTCGTACAGGTCATAGTACAGGTTCAAGGCGTCGTAAACCTGGCCGTTTCGGAAGTAAGCCTGGGTCAGCAGGTTGCGCCGAGCCGGAAGGATGTCTTCACGTTTTGCCGCCTCTTGGAACCAGCGCACGGCCTGGAAGTAGTCGTCGTCGATCTTGTGGTACCACATCCAACCCGTTTCGAAAAACATCTCGTACGTGTTGGGATTCTGCCGCGCCCCTTCCTTGCCCAAGGCAAGTGCGGATGGCAGGTACCGACGGTCGGACCGCTGCTCCTCGTCCGTGAAGTTGTAGCCGATGTGCCACATTCCTGTGGCATACACGTCAATCTGCTTCGGATCCAGGATCGTGCAGAGCCGAATAATTGGCAACACCGCGTCGTAGTTGCCCTGATCGAAGAAACCGTCGGCGCGGACCCACAGGATTCCCGCGAGGAACTCGCGGAACCCGAAGAGTTGCAAGATGATTTGGTCGGGAGAAAGTTGTTCTCCCACGTTGCCCATCTTGCCCGGGCTGTAGTTCTTGGACCAGAACTTGTGCAGGTATCCCGTTTGCAGGGCGCCCTGGGCGATGACCGCCAGGACCAAAACACCCAGTAATGCTTTGTTGGACTTCATTCGATTAGACCTCGCGCCGGTCGAAAATAAGGATCCCGGCGATGATCAATATGGTGATGTACAACAATCCGTAGCCCACAGTTCCCAGGTAATACGTCGTCTCGTTCTGAATTGCCTG
>CAMLEL010000150.1 GCA_946478935.1 uncultured Armatimonadota bacterium | reverse complement strand
ATCGAGGCAGCGTTAAATGCTCGAGAAGCTTGGGCAAATCTAAGTTGGGAGAACCGGGCGAATATCTTTCTGAAAGCCGCCGATCTCATCGCCACCAAGTATCGACCGTACATGAACGGTACGACCATGCTGGGGCAGTCAAAGAATGCCTTTCAGGCGGAAATCGACAGCGCATGTGAGATCATCGACTTCCTTCGTTTCAACGTCCACTTCCTGGATGAGATCTACCGTCAGCAACCGATCAGCGGGCCCGGAATTCACAATCGCATGGAGTACCGACCCCTGGAGGGGTTCGTCCTCGCGGTTACACCGTTCAACTTCACGGCGATCGGAGGAAACCTCCCGACCGCACCAGCAATGTGCGGCAACGTGGTTATTTGGAAGCCAGCGAACACCCAGGTCTACAGTGCTCAAATGTTCATGCGAATCCTCCAGGAGGCTGGCCTTCCGGACGGAGTGATCAATTTGGTGTTCGTGGATGGCCCCACCATCGGCGACGTCTGCTTCAGCCACCGCGACTTTGCCGGCGTGCACTTCACAGGCTCGACCGGCGTGTTCAACCGGATGTGGAAGACGATCGGCGAGAATGTCGGCAACTACCGCTCCTATCCGCGGATCGTCGGCGAAACAGGCGGTAAGGATTTTGTGGTCGCCCATCCGAGCGCTGACCCTGACGTCGTGGTGACTGCGCTCCTGAGGGGCGCATTTGAGTTCCAGGGCCAAAAATGTTCCGCAGCATCTCGTGCGTACATTCCTTCCAATCTGGCGGCCGAAGTCAAGCAAAAGCTGATCGACGGCGTCCAGTCCTTCAAGGTCGGAACGGTCGAGGACTTCACAAACTTCGTGAATGCGGTGATCGATGAAAAGGCGTTTGACAGCATCGCGTCCTATATCGATCGAGCACGGTCGGATGGACAGAAAATCTTGGTGGGCGGCACTTATGACAAGTCAAATGGGTACTTCATCCAGCCAACTATTATCGAGGCGAGCGATCCGAAATATGTGACGATGTGCGAAGAGATTTTCGGACCGGTTCTCACGATCCATGTTTATGATGAGTCTCGGTTCGCCGAGACTCTGGACCTCGTCAATGAAACTTCGCCCTATGCCCTGACGGGTGCGATTATTTCTCGGGATCGGACTGCCGTCGAGTTGGCCACGGATCGCCTCCGTCACTCAGCCGGCAACTTCTACATCAACGACAAGCCTACGGGCGCCGTTGTGGGTCAGCAGCCTTTTGGAGGAGCGAGGGCCAGTGGTACCAATGACAAAGCCGGGTCCATCCTGAACCTGTATCGCTGGCTGAGCGCCAGAACAATTAAGGAGACTTTCAATCCTCCTACCGATTACCGGTACCCATTCATGGCCGAGGAATAGGAACGGATCCAGCCAGCTTTATCTCGATATTCTGAGCCCGCGTCCATCCGGTCGTGGGCACTGCAACTCCCGAGGCGGTTTGGAACAGGATTCGGTCGCCGTCCTTCATCTGCAGCCTCAGCTCATACTTGGTTCCTTCTTTGAGCATTGCCTTTGGCACCAATAGCTCAAATGGAGTGCGCCCCTGCGCGTGACGGAAGATCTTTTCCAATAGCGGGTTCGTACCACCAGCTTCATACAATCCAACGCTCAGTCTGGCTTTCGATGGCAAAGCGATTTTCTCGCTGAAGGTGGCGCGACCCGACAAGATATGAAAGTCAGGAGCCGCGAATGGCTTGGGATCCCAACTTGGCCGGTCTGGGCGATCGGCCAAGTCTGCTCCCGCCATGTATAGCCAGCGCGTGATGCTTATGAGCTTGGTCCAATTGATCTTGTCAATCGTATCGCCGGTTCGATGATAATCCGGATGTTCGCCCGTGAAGATTTTGACCGTGGGGACCTTTTTCCAATAGAAGTTGCGGGTGTCGCTTCGGTGGGTCCTATCTGTTCGATCAGGCTTGAACCGTAGTCGCACGAATTGATTGGCGGCCATTAGGCGATCGTAGAAGTCTCGCGATGTGGTGAGCACCGTTCCGGGATAAACCACATCCCGGTTGTTCTCTGCGATTTCCGGACCCGTTTCCTCATCCCTTCCCAGCATGTCCATATTGATGTAGGCCACGGTATTGGCAGCTGGGATCGCTGGACGATTGATATAAGCATAAGAACCGTGGGTTCCGATTTCTTCAGCTGCCCAAAAAGCAAAGAGTATGCTCCGCTTGGGCTTATGCGGGTTACGGACAAAGGCTTGAGCAAGCAAAAGGTTGGCGGTGCATCCGGAGGCGTTGTCGTCCGCTCCAAACCTGGTTCCGTCGTTCGAAACGCCCATGTGGTCCAAGTGGGATCCATAGACAATTGCCTCTTTTGAGAGCGCCGCATCCGCGCCAGGCAGCTTTGCCAATACGTTGACAAGTGGGGTTGTCTCCGCAGTGACACGGACTTTCACCAGCCACTCTTGAGGAGGCGCTTCCAACGATGCTTGGGTTGCATCCTTCGCGCCAAACTGGGTTGCGCCAAGCTTTTCGGCAAGCAATCTGGCCCCGCCGATCGATAGTCTTATGCTTGGTGCCTTCCCCTGGCGGGGATCGGGCATCCCCACTACACCAGCCGCACGAAAAGGAGCATTCGATGTCAATCGTTCCTGCGAGACGGTTACCAAGCCTTCTATGCCCAATTCTTCTCGTTGAGAATTGAGTCTTTCTGAGTAGGCGAGATTTCGGATGCTGCTCGATGTCTGCACCACAACCCGACCCCGCAACTGATTCCACGGAAATGACGTCAAATCCGCCTTTTCTGGAACGTTGACGAAAGCGAATCGGACCCGAGTCTCTCCTGACGCGATGGCGCTAGCCTGAAAATCCGGTCCGTAGGGCAATTTCACAGATCCGTCCGAGGCTTCAAGCGACGTCCCCTCAGGAATCGGTATTGCGCGCACGTACTCGAAGCGCTGAAAGTATGATCCGCCTTCACCCGCTGGGTTCAGTCCCATTCGACGGAGTTCACCGGCGACGTAGCCAGCGGCAGCGAAATAGTCCGGCGAGAGCGAACCCCGACCACGCAACTCGGGACCAGCCAGGTAACTCAGGATGTTTTTGGCATCAGCTTCACGAATGGAGTCAAAGCCCTTCTTCCATTCAGACGGCACGCGTTTTGCGCCGGAGTACTGGGCGTAGGAAAGCGTCCCAAGAAGCAGGATGAGGCTCGCGCATCGGATTTTCATAGCGGTTTGTCAGAGCGCCGAAGCGCGATTACTCAACTTACTCTAGAAGAAGTCGTATTCTCTAGCCGTGAACGTTCCCCAACCGACTCCGTTCGTCGCCAAAATTCCAGCTTCGACCCCGTTCATCGGGCCAGAGGCGCTGCAGCGGGCAATGGGGAGATCCTTCGATTTACGCCTCGGCGCCAATGAAAGTCTGTTTGGCGCCTCTCCACATGCGATCGAAGCCATGCGGGATGCTGTCGTCAATGGACACCTGTATGGTGATCCGGAGGGCTACGAGCTTCGAGTTGCGATCGCCAACCACCATGGATGTGAGGCCGAGAACGTGGCTTTAGCCAGTGGGATCGATGAGCTACTGATGCTGTTTGCCCGTGCGTTTCTCTCACCAGGCGATAGTGTGACCACGACCCGCGGCAGCTACCCGACATTTGAATATGCAGTTCGATCTGTCGGAGGTCAGTTCAACTATGCCGAGTACAAGGAGGGCAAGATAGACTTGGAGTTGCTCCTCGACCTCTCGCGGACTTCTAGGTTGCTTTACATTGCGAATCCAGACAATCCATCCGGTTCTTGGCAGAACCTTGCATCGCTTGAGACTGATTCAGACACACTGGTGCTGCTGGACGAGGCTTATCACGACTTTGCTCCTAACGTCGGGACAACCCATGAAATTCAAGAGAATATCGTCCGTTTGCGCACCTTTTCGAAAGCGCATGGCATGGCCGGCATCAGAATCGGTTACGCGCTTTGCCATTCAACGCATGTGAAAACTTTGGACAAGCTTCGCATGCATTTCGGCGTCTCGATCGTTGCCCAGGCGGGTGCTTTGGCTTCGATGAGGGACCCGGACCATGTGGCGAGAGTCGTGCAGGAAACAAATCGAGTCAAGGCTTGGATGGCAGAGCGATTACCTGTGCTAGAGAGCTTTACGAACTTCGTGTTGATCGATCGTGGAAACTCACGGAGAGCCGAGCAAACCCTTCTGGACCTGAGGAGCAAGGGCGTCTTCGTTCGAAAGCCGTCCTTGCCGCCCTTTGATCACTCCATCCGAGTTACGATCAGCAGGCAGGCAGATATGGAGGAGTTTGAGCGTCGATTCCGAGAGATCGATTAGGGCCTAATCGACCTCCCATTCCAAAATGCCACTCGAGAATCCGGAACGAAGCTTGGCAACCAGGCGGATCTCCTGACCTGCCATTGGTTTGAATTTGACCGTTGACCATCCATCCTTAACCAACGTATAAGGGCCAACCGGTTCTACATCCAACCAAGAGTCGCCGGCCCTGACTTGAACCTTCCAGCTCTCTGGAATGCGACATTGCCCATTTCCGGTGTCGTCGAACCAATAAACGCGGCAGGACTGAAACGTCCGACTTGCTTCAAATTTGAATGCAACCCACTCTTCAGTGCCCTTTCGATCCCACCAGGTGAAACGCGGAATATCCTGATCCCCCGAGTTCTTCGGAATCAGTCCATCGCTCAATGCCTTTTCCGAATCACCCTGGAATTTGTGGCTGAAAGTCGCTGGCAGACTGGGTCTCGGCATTTGCGGCTTGGTCCACTTGTGCCCGTCGTTAGCTCGGGTTACGGTCGGGAAAACCGTAACTCGAAGGCGCGCTGCTCCCATTGGGATGAGGGTTATGTTGCGACTCGGCGATTGACTAAAAGCCGGCGATTGTTGCAAGGGTGCGGCCAGGCCATACATATCGGTGGTCCAATCGGGAATAGCTTTCCCGGTCGTTTCCAACGATATGGGGACGTTGTCCAGAGTCCAAGGCTGGGACCCATCCTTCAGCGGTCGGGACTTTACCGTGAACTGGCTCACTTCTGGTAAACCGATATTCCAGGGCGACCCCGGATAAACCTCGAATGCATCCCAACCATTCGGGCGGGGCAGCCGCTTGTACTCTTCATCTATCTTTAGGGAGTATGCCAGTGGACCTCGGTAAATGCTCCTAGCGCCCTTTTGTCGATCTGCCCAACCCTTAACTGTCACGTTCATTGGCAGGGTCAGTTCAACCACATCGCCAGACTTCCAGCTTCGCTCCAGAACCGCGGTAGCAGTTGCCTTGCCTTGCAGAACGATCTTTCCATTCACCTTGACCGTCGCATGATCCGCCCAATCTGGAACTCGCAGAAACAGCGGGAACTCCGTTGGTCGGTCCAAAGTGATGTTGAACCGGATCGTCTCTTCGAACGGGTAGATCGTTTCAACGTCTATCTTGGCCGTGGCCCCGTCGCCAACTTTGGCCGTAACCGATGCGGGCGCGGGAGATACGCAAAACAATCCGTTCCCGACGGTTGCGTACCAAAGGTTTTCCGTGTAGCCGGGCCAAGCAATTCCGACGTTATGCTGGCAGCAACGGTGATCATTGGGATCGAAGAGGAACATCGGACCGCCGTTCTCGATCCCGGGACTCTTGGACGGTGCATCCGACACGGCCATGTTCGCAGCCGTGAGGTAGCGAAGCGCGCGTAGATCGGACGTCATCGTCGCTGGCAGCCAATTGAAGGTGACGTCTTCCAGCCGGTCTGCCCAAATCGAGTTCGCTGAGTACTCAAACAGCAAAGCATGAGAGCGCATCATCTCGGCAACCGAACAGGTCTCGGTTGCTTGGCGAGGGTCTCCTTTGCCAACGCGAGCATTTTCATCTGCCGCATACATTCCGCCGGGCCACTGTCCGAACTGGTCCAGATACAGTTGATAAGTCTTCTCCGTGGCATCCAACTCGCGCTTCTGCTTGTGAAAAAGGAAGTAGGTTGCTGGCTCGCGAAAGCCTTGGGCGAAATTCACTCCGTGACGGTTGGCCACGCCACCTACCCAATCGTTGCTCGCCTTGTGGAGGCGGTCGGCAAGGGCAAAAAGCTTTTGGTCGCCAGTGCGGTTATAGAGCCATACCAGAATTGCAAGTTGGTCTCCGACACGCTGATGGTGCCAGTAGTGGCGAGGGTCGATCAGTTGGCTATCGGATAGCGAACTCAAAAACTCAGAGTATCGAGTCAAAAACTTCAGTACGCGGTCGTCGCCAGTTGCTTCGTAATAGGTTCGCAAGACGTCCTGAGCCAGCATGTTTGGCCACAGGTCTGGCGTGCCAAACCGGGTTTTCAGGTTCG
>CAMLEL010000149.1 GCA_946478935.1 uncultured Armatimonadota bacterium | reverse complement strand
AGATGCCCGATCTCATGAGGCGGACGCAGTTCCTTCAAATTGCCCGTTCTGACGTCGGCGCCTCCAATGACCATCGGCACATCCGCCTCGGTCCCCTTTAGCTCGGCGAGGACTTCTTTGAGGCGCTTTCTCTCGGGCGAACCCGAACCATAGTTCAGAACTGGTTCGTTCGCGGGCAGGGGAAAGCGGAAATTACCAATGCTCATGACTATGATTTTACTTGTCGGCGATCGTCGTGGAAAGGCACAGTAGTCCGCCCGCTAAGCCGATGCGAGTTCCAATAGCATCTCACGAGCTTGCGAAAGCGAGACGCAGCCATCGGTGACGCTTTTCCCGTACTGCATTTCCAGTCCCACTTCCTGGCGACCTTCGATCAAGTTGCTTTCAATCATCACGCCGAGAATCGACTTGGAGCCGCCTCGAACTTGAGCCGCGACATTCGATAGTACGGTCGGTTGTTGACGGTAGTCCTTCTTGCTGTTGCCGTGGCTGCAGTCGATCATCACCCGACAAGGCAGGTCCTGCTGGATCAATCGTTCGCAAGCCTTTTCCACATGCTCCCGGTCAAAGTTGGGCCCGGTCCGAGAACCACCGCGCAGGATGATATGACAATCCTCATTGCCCTGGGTTTCTAAAATGGCAGCGATTGCCTGCTTTGTCACTCCTGGGAACCAGTGCCGGTTTCTCGCCGCAACCACTGCATCGACCGCCACCTGAACGTTGCCCTCGGTATTGTTCTTGAATCCCACGGGCATGGAGAGCCCACTGGCAAGTTCACGATGAACCTGACTTTCTGTGGTTCGTGCCCCAATCGCCACCCATGACGTCACGTCCGAGATATGTTGGGGAATCTGGGTGTCCAGATACTCCGATCCGGTGGGGAGGCCGAGGGCGTTGCAATCCACCAGCACCCTTCTCGCCAGTCGCAGGCCCTTATTGATGTGGAAGCTCTCATTGAGGTCGGGGTCGTTGATGAGGCCCTTCCATCCCAGGCTGGTGCGGGGCTTTTCGAAGTAGGCGCGCATGACCACTAGCACCTTATCTTTCACTTCGTCGGCAATCTTCTTGAGTTGGCCAGCATAGTCGACCGCGGCTGTTGGATCGTGGATGGAGCAGGGCCCGACGATGGCCAGCAGCCGGGAATCGCGCCCGTGGATCATGTCTGAGATCTCTTTGCGCGTGTTGGACACAACGTTGGCGATCTCGTCCGAGATCGGGATCTCTTCCTGCAGGATCGCAGGCGGGATAAGGGGTCGGATTTGGCGGATTCGCAGATCGTCGGTGGATGGGTGCATGACTTTAGAAGAGCGCGCAATCGCTCACGCGCTGTACGGCGCACCGCCCCATTGCGGAAGGATCTATAGGATACCGGGTGCTAGCCACGGTCCCAGGTTCGCTGTTAATATGTCAGGCATGTTTGGCAGACTTGGCCTTCTTGCATTTGCTTTCACTACGGTAACGGTCGGAGCTACACTGACGATTCCGGAGAAGAGATCATCAAAGCAGGCCGTGAGTAAGGCCCTGCCTTTGATGCAGCGAAGCGCTAAAGTTTGGTTCCAGCAGACCAAATGCGGAAGTTGCCACCACCAAGCCTTGAACATGGCGACCGTGGCTTTGGCGGCCGAGCGCGGATTCAAAGTAGATTCGGTCAAGCGCGCCGAGCAGATCGAAAAATTTGGCGAGAAGGGCATCCTGAGCCGCTTCGAGCAATACGAAGGGACCGGCGCCATCAACGGTTCGGCGGGCTTTTCCCACCTGCTTTTTGCACTTGGCGCGGAAAACCAACCCAAAACGGAATGGACCGACTCCGCGGTCTACTTCCTACTTGGCAAGCAGGCGGCAGATGGCAGATGGCCGAGCTTTAGCTTCCGCCCACCTCTGGAAGCCTATCCCTCCACGATGACCGCGATGGCGATTCGCGGTATTAGCCTCTATGCGCCCGGATTCCTTGGCGATGAGGCCAAGAGGTCGATCCAGAGGGGGCGGAACTGGCTATTGGCTTTGGACCCCAAAAACAACGAGGACGCTGCGTTCAAAGTACTCGGATTGTATTGGGCAGGGGCATCGCGGAACCAAATCGATGCGGCCCGAAATCAACTTCTTAGCCGGCAACGAGCTGACGGTGGCTGGTCGCAACTGCCCACGATGGAGTCAGACGCCTACGCCACTGGACAAGCATTGGTGGCGCTCAATGTTGCCGGCGTTGCTACACGCGATAACAGTTTCCGTCGCGGAATCGAGTACTTGATGGGCACGCAGCATGCCGACGGTTCTTGGCTGGTCAAGACTCGGAGGCGGGTTTTTCCTGGCCTGCCTTACTTTGAGACTGGATTCCCCCATCGAGAGCACCAGTTCATCTCGTTTGCCGGCACGTCGTGGGCGACGATGGCGCTTACGCTCGACACACGGCCGGGGTCAAACTTGCCATTTACCAGAACCTCAGTACCCAATCGAGTGGGACGGCCGTCGGCGTACGCCATGAATCCTCAGGACAACCGTCTGTTCGTGGCAGTGATGGAGGGTTCGGTTGACGACGTCCGAAAGGCGATTGCGGCCGGTGCAAATGTCAACGGGCTGTCAAAGGGCGGCGCGACGCCGTTGCTCTATGCGGTGCGGGATCACAAGAAGGTGGAACTGCTCCTGGCAAAGGGCGCCAAGCCGAACTTCGTTTCCAAGACAAAGTCCACGGCCTTGCTCCTCAGCGCTGAGAACCCGGTGGATCGTAAACCCTTCGACCTGCTGTTGGCGGCGGGAGCCAACCCCCACGCAGAGCGGAGCCAATTCGACTTTCCATTGGGAGTGGCCGTATCGACCGGTTCTACATCAATCGCGCAGACTCTGATCAAGAAAGGGGCAAAGGAGAAGGAACTTCAAACTGCGGCGATGATCGCCGTGTTTGCGGGTGACATCAAGATGCTCAAATTCATGTTGGACAACGGTGTCGATTCGAATTTCAAGTTCGGCAAAAACGAAGAATCGCTGCTTTTCTTTGCGGTCGCCGATGGAAAGACGGAGTTGGTGAAGTTACTGTTGGACCGAGGAGCGAACGCGGCGCATGTCTGCAGGGACGGCATTTCCACCCTTATCGCGGCTGCGCTTTTTGATCCGGGATCGACGGAGATCGTTGAATTACTGCTTGCCAAGGGAGCGAATCCCGACCACGCATACTTCGGCAAGACTGCGCTTAGCTTGGCAACAAAGTACGGAAACGAGGAGATTGCAAGAGTCCTGGAAGGGACCGGGCATTAGCCGGTTGGATCGGGCGGATCGAACTTTTCAGTGGATCCGCCCGATTAGTCAGCGAAGTTACTTGTCCAGCGTTACGGCTACTTTAGCTCTCGCGCGAATCGCTGCTTGGGCTGCCGCGAGCCGAGCGATGGGCACGCGGAACGGGCTACAGCTCACATAGTCCAACCCAACCTTCTGGCAGAAGTCGATGGATTCTGGGTCACCGCCATGCTCACCACAAATGCCGCACTTGAGGCCCTCCCGCGACTTGCGTCCCTCATCCACGGCGATTTCCATCAGGCGGCCCACACCGGCCGTGTCGATCGTCTCGAATGGGTTGCGGGGCAAGATCTTCTGCTCCACGTACCGCTGCAGGAATTTGCCCTCGGCGTCGTCTCGAGAGTAACCGAACGTGGTTTGGGTGAGGTCGTTGGTACCAAAGCTGAAGAACTGAGCGTACTCAGCGATCTCTCCGGCAGTGAGGGCTGCACGGGGGATTTCGATCATCGTTCCAAACATGTAAGGAATGTCGACTCCCTGTTCGGCAACGATCTTCTTGGCTTCGGATTCAAGCTGGCCCTGGACAACCTTGAGCTCATTGACGGTCGAAACCAAAGGAATCATGATTTCCGGCAAAACCTTCTTACCCTGCTTGATCAGCTTGGCGGCCGCTTGCAGGATCGCCCGAGTCTGCATAATGACCAGTCCAGGGAGGACGATTGAAAGCCGCACGCCGCGCAGACCGAGCATCGGATTCTGCTCCTTCATTGCCTCGACTTCCACCAAGAGCTTGGTCTTCTCCTCGTAAAGCTTGCGCATCTTGGCGTGGGCATCGTCCGTAGCCTGAGCAAGCCCCAACCGGGTCTTGAGTTCGGTCGTCTCCCGAATCAATGTCTCGTGCGAAGGCAGGAATTCGTGAAGGGGTGGGTCGATCAGGCGCACCGTCACCGGCTTGCCTTCCATCACCTCGAAAATTCCCTCGAAGTCTCCCTGCTGGATGACCTGGAGCTTGTCCAGCATCTCTTGGCGCACCGATGCTTCCTTCGTCAAGATCATCTCTTGAACTAGCGGCAAACGGTCAGCCTCAAAGAACATATGCTCTGTTCGGCACAGTCCGATTCCCTCTGCACCGAAGTCGAGCGCCTGCTTGGAATCTCGAGGATTGTCAGCATTTGCGCGGATGCCGAGAGTTCGAAGGTCGTCGGCCCAGCCCATCAGCTCCCCGAAGTGGCCACTGACTTCAGGAGCAATCAACTTCAAATCGCCCAGGTAGACGTTGCCACTGGAGCCATCCATCGTGATCGTGTCGCCTTCCTTGACAATATGTCCGGCGACCTTGAAATGTTTGGTGTGATCATCGACCTCTAGCGATTCTGCGCCGGCCACACATGGGATACCAAACCCGCGAGCAACGACCGCTGCGTGCGATGTCTTGCCTCCCCGGGCGGTTAAGACGCCCTGTGCAGCCAACATGCCGTGAACGTCGTCCGGATTGGTCTCATCTCGAACCAAGATCACCTTTTCACCGGCGCCACCGTGAACGCCACGCTCCGCCGCCATGTCCGCATTGAAGATGGCGATGCCGACCGCTGCACCGGGCGATGCCGCCAAACCAGTGGCTAACAAGGTTGCCCCTTCGAGGGAGGCGGGGTCGATGCGAGGGTGCAAGAGCTGATCCAGATGCGATCCGGTGACGCGCTGAATGGCGGTCTCCTTGTCGATCAAACCTTCCTTTACCATTTCAACGGCCGTGCGAACAGCGGCCGGCCCAGTCCTCTTTCCTGCACGGCATTGAAGCATATAGAGCTTGCCATGCTCGATCGTGAACTCAAGATCCTGCATGTCCTTGTAATGACTTTCCAGCAGGTCGCATGTACGGACAAACTCTGCATAGACTTCTGGATTCTGCTTCTCCAACTCACTGATCGGGACCGGAGTCCGGACACCAGCGACCACGTCTTCGCCCTGCGCGTTCATGAGGTATTCGCCATACAGAGCCTTCTCGCCATTGGATGGGTCTCGGGTGAATGCCACGCCCGTGCCGCAGTCGTCTCCTGCGTTGCCGTAGACCATCGACTGGATGTTGACGGCAGTTCCGATTTCGTCAGGGATCTTCTCGGTTCGGCGATAGACAATGGCTCGGTCGTTATTCCAACTGCGGAACACGGCTTCCACGGAAAGTGAAAGCTGGTCCCAAACGTCAGTGGGGAATTCTCGACCGGCATGCTGCTTCACGTGATCGAGGAACAGTTGCGAGACTTCCTTGAGCTGGTCGGCGGTCAAGTCCAGGTCCGTTTTCGCGCCCACCTTTTGCTTGTAAGTCTGGAAGATCTCTTGGTCGAACTCGTGCTTGCTCAGGCCAAAGGCAACATCACTGAACATCATGATGAACCGGCGGTAGCTGTCATACACGAATCGGGCGTCGCCCGTTTCTTCGATCAGAGCCTGCACTGTAACGGGGTTCAAACCCAGATTAAGGACGGTGTCCATCATGCCGGGCATCGAGAACTTGGAACCCGATCGCACGGAAACGAGAAGGGGCTTGGTAGCGCCGCCGAACGATCGCTCCATCTGCTTCTCGACATCCGACACGGCAGCCGCTACCTCATCCATCAAGCCAACCGGAAGCCGCTTGCCCTGCTCGTAATACTCCGTACAAACCTCGGTCGTGATGGTAAATCCAGGAGGCACGGGAAGGCCGATGTTGGTCATTTCGGCAAGGTTTGCACCCTTGCCGCCGAGGAGGTCGCGCATGGTAGCATTGCCCTCGCGGAAGAGGTAGACGCGCTTGTTGCTCATAAAATCTTGTTGCTCCTATACGGGGTTCGGCGCGCTCGGCAACGGTGGCGGGCGGTCGGTGAAGTTCAACTGAGTTTACCTGGGTGATCCGTGCTTGGAGGGACCGGGTAACGTCCCGCCATGCCGTTCCCGCTTTCGGCTTTTGCCGATGAGATATCGCCCGAGCGTGCGCAGGTCTTGCACCTCCGGCAGCAGGATCGAATACAGCATTCGCTCGCGGATCGGCACATCCCATTCGCAGTCTTTGCGAACCGACGCCAGCCTCAGATAATCAAACGGGATATCCCCAATCTC